>CAVAIA010000055.1:0-13063 GCA_963588595.1 bacterium
GCCAAAGACATTTCAATCATATCCTCAACCCCTGATTTAATTGACCACATGAATGTTTTAGAAAACGTTATGAGTGCGTTTGCATTCAAACGTTCTAAGAGTGCTTCTGCTCCAATTAAAAAAAGAGTTCAAGAAGCCCTAGAGCTCGTTGGTCTTGTTGATAAAAGCAAAACAAACATAGAGAACTTAACGTTTGCTCAAAAACAAAGAGTTGCTATTGCACGAGCTATAGCAAAGGATTCTAAGTTTATACTTGCAGATGAGCCAATTGCAATCCTCAAAGAAGAGGACGGCTATGAGGTGCTCAACATTTTGAAAAAGGCGGCCTTAGAAAGGGTCGTTATAGTTGCAACGCATTCAAAAGAAGTTGCCAATTTTTTAAATGGCCCCATCTTTGAGATGAATGATGGCAAGCTCTCCATCTTATCTCCAGGTCATGACACAAGTGTCGTTTTGCAACCTCAAACGAACGTGAACAATTCCCTTTCATGTCGATTGGGGGTTTTTAAAGGAGCCACTTATGCTCTTTCAAACATGAGGATTCATAAGTTGAGAACTGCGTTGACGATTTTAGCGATGTCGATAGGGATTATTGGAATTTGCACAGTTCTTGCGCTGTCAACTGGCCTTTCAGCTTATGTTAACCATGTTGAAGAGACGACGCTTTCTTCGACCCCGATAACGATTTCAAAATATAAATTGTCCACTGGAACAACAAAATCGCAAGAGGAGCAAGAGAAAGTCACTGCGGTGGAGACGCAAAATAAGGAGACAAAAAGAGCACAATATTTAAGCGACGCGGCGAACAACAGGAGAATTGCACTTAACAACACAATTGCATCTATGTTTTCTTCAAATGGGAACCAAAACACGGAGGGAGCAAGCCTTCTTAACGACGTCCCCTCTCTTAAGTCTTACCTAGACACTAACCCTGATAACTTCCAGGATGCAACATCTTCAATTGAGTATACGTATGACACATCTCCAATAATATATTCGACAGCAAATGACACGATAAGTGAGGTCTACCCAGGTGGTTTGTTTGGATCGCTTGGAACTGGAAGCTCGTCCACTAAGGGGTCAAAAGCTTCAATGACCTCTTCAGCCTATTCCATCCAAAATTATTTGAGCGATTTTAAGGTTTTGCCTAATAACACGCAAATATATCAAGATTCAGATTCTATCGCTGAGGGGAAGTGGCCCCAAAATAGTGACGAGGCAGTGTTGGTTTTAAATTCAGATGGAACAATGGATGACAGTTTGGCCTACACGCTTGGTCTTAAAAACTTCTCGGCTGAGATAACTCCTTTAATCGAAAAGTATAAAAATGGAGAAAAGGTTGATTTTCCAGGAATTTATGACTCTTGGGCATATAGCGATGTTATCGGAATAACTTTTAAGGTTGTCACTTCCTCGGATGTTTATCAAAAACAGTCGGATGGAACATGGAAAGACATGAGTTCAGACAATGAATTTATGAACAATTTAGTTAAAAACAATTCTAGTGAGCTAAAGATTGTTGGAGTTGTTATTCCTGCAGACGGGTCAAAGGCGAGTGCCACTCTAAATTCTGGCATTTATTACACACCAGATTTGAACACTAAAAACAATGAAGACGCTGCTAATTCAGAGATTGTTAAAGAGCAACTTGCCAATCCTGATGTTGATGTTTTGACTGGCAAAACGTTTGCTTGGTTAAAGCAAGCATCAACAATTAGTGATAGAGTTGACTTTTCGAACTTAGTCAATTTTAATGCTGATGCTTTGGCGAGTAGCGTCACGCTTCATCCTGAGGTTTTGGAATGGGATGAGAAAGCAGAGGAAGTTGAAAATGAAGTACAGCTAAGCGACGAAGAAATTGAAAAGATGACGCTTGAGCTCCTTTCGGATCCAGAGTTTCAACAATTTATAGAAGATATGTCGTCAGCTCCAACGTTTGACGAGGACGTTCAAACTGTCCTCGCTAGAGCTGGCGCAGCTTACGCAGAATATTGCGCTGAGGAAATGTTAGCAGGAAGAATTCCTCAAAGCGCTGATGTTTGGTTTAGCGAGGCGGGAGATGGTTATGCCTACACTCTTTGGGCGCAAACAGTCTTGCCAGACAGTCTTTCAGAAGACATTTGCAAATTCGTTGCGAAGTATGCTCAAAAAGTTTCCACCTTTATAGCAACGAGCGTTGAAACTGAGATCAATAATCTTATTGTCGATCTTCAAAATGAACTTAACAGTGAACAGGAAGAAGATGGTCCATCTTTAATCGAGTTTGATGAGCAAAAGTTCCAAGAAAGTTTGAAAATTAACATAACGGAAGAGGACATCACCCAGCTTGGCTATTATCTTTGCGGAGACACATCCCACACCTACTCTTCGAACTTAGCAGATTTTGGATATACCACAGAAGACACGCCTATAACTTGCACTATCTATCCAAATTCATTTAGTGACAAAGAAAAAATTACTTCTGTTCTTGATAAATATAACAACCAAAAACGGGCTGAAGATAAGGAGTCGGAGGCGATTTCCTACACTGACGCTGTCGGGACTATAACTTCTTTAGTTGAAGGTGCGATCAAGATCGTCAGCGGATTTCTTATTTCAGTTTTGGGCTATTCGCTTATTTCAGTCATTATATTGATTGCGGTAATATCAGCAATTTCAACATTCCAGCGCTCTCGCGAAATTGGCGTGTTGCGCGCATTAGGAGCAACGAAACGAGACATCTTTACTCTCTTTGATTCCGAGGCGCTTCTCTTTGGATTTTTGTCGAGCGTCTTTAGCGTGATTGTCTCTGCGATAATTTGTTCTATTATCAATGGAGCAACGCAAAATTCAACCATTGCATTTTCGATAGCTCAACTAACGCCTCAAATTGTCATCGGCGCAATAGTCATTTGCACTCTGGTCTCCGCCATAGCAGGCATAATCCCATCGCTGTTTGCTTGCAGGAGGAAGTAGGGGTAAGGGTTAGTAGCTTATTATTTGGCACAACCCTTCTCAATTACGCTGCTGCGCACAACCAAGACGCGGTTGGGAAGGCGGTGGTGGATTCAATTGCCGCGCAGGCTAAAACTTCACGGACATGGGTGTTTGAGACGGATGAGGATGGATATATCAATTACAGACGCGATACACCTATATCAGGAGATCCATTATTTAAAGATGGCGATAACCTAAACACTCTCCCGATCGGAACAGTAGTCATTCATGAATCAGGAGCTCCTACAGGTTATCTAAATAATAATTTAGATAAATATTGGGTTAGAAGTATTACCAGCGAAGGAACTATAGAACATATACAGACTTATAACGCTCCTAATGACGACACTGCTATAAAAGAGCAGGTAAAACGTGGAGATTTATCATTTACTAAGAAGTTCTCTAATACTGGTAACCGAGGTAAGAACATTCCATTCTTATTAACCTCAAAATCAACCGGCGAAAAGCATTTTTAGCTTGTTGCACCGCAACTACAAGTATAGTGATCTAGAATCTGTTCGTCATATGCGTTCTTAACTGTCACCGTTTTTGTTCCTGTTTGAACTTTTGAGCCGTAGCAGCCACCAGAACCGCCATTTAATGCGTGATTCTTTGAATGGTCACGGTTAGGGTTAATTGCGCCGCAGTCGGTACATATCATACACTCTTCATACACAGGTTGTTCCTGCGTGACTGCGTCGTGGTGGACTGTTCGATAGACTGGTGTCCAGGAGTGAGTGTGACCTTGGGAAGTTCCGTTGTTTGAACCTGAGTTGTTGTTTGAGCCGGCATCTCCTGCGTTGTCGCTGGCGTTGTCATTGTTAACGTAGGTGACAGAGCCGTCTTCGTTGACAATCGCTTGTCCCTCGCCGTTGTTCTCAGCGTTTGAGTTGTCGCCCTCAGAGGCGTTGTTGTCGCTAACAGCGTCAGTGGAAGAGTTGTTTGCGCCCGATTGTGAGTGAGAGGAGGCGTTTGCGCCGTCCGTAAAGCCAGGGGCAAGGTTAGACGATGCGACGGCAAACGTGCCACCAGCGATCAGAACAATAAGCATCCCTGCCACAACTCCACATTGCAATTTGTTCCTTCTCAAAAAAGCAACAATTTTGTCTTTTCGGCTCCGCTCTTCGCTCTTGTCTGTTGTGTTAACTTCTTGCATAACTTTTGTCTTTTCGTTTTCTTGCATTTTAATCACTTCTCCTCTCCCTGAATCCACCTCATATTAACAGCATACCACTGTTTGCAAAATATATTACCCTCGATCGCTGACGAAAGAGGCTCTGCCAAAAAAGCGTCTATCGTTTTTAATACAACATCAAAATTATCAGTCTTTTTGTCAATTTTGCGAATAAACGCACTCCACTTCCTTTGCATCGCCTCGTCAGTGTCGAAAGTCTTAACCTGTTCGAATTGTTCTGCTGTAAACTTGTGTCCGCGGTTGTCAAAGGTCTTTTTTAGCGCGTTAGTTAGTGTTGAGCCGTCAAAATCAAACCTGTTTGCTAGGTAATAAAGATCGTAGTAATCCTTCATTCTGCTGGAAAACTCCATAAGGCTTAGAATAGCGTCAAGCTTTTCTGCAACAGCAGTTTCGAGTGAATATGTATTGACTATTGGTGAGGTAAAATTATCAAGCTGAGTCGGAATATTTCGCTTTTCCGCCTTTGGGACAATAACATCACCAACCCCGAAATCTATACTGAACGGCGTTTTTGTATTTTTAATTTTAGCCACGAGCGAAGCACCTATACCTGCATATTTCTTTGCCACGGCGATGGGTGCGACGCTCTTTATTTCAAAAGAAACAAAATCGTTTCCAGTCTCAGTTGCGATAATCTCTTCTAGAATAGACTTGAGATCCTCAGGAGTGTTAGGGATCTTTCTAAGCATAAAATCCACGTCAACCGTTACACGGCTGTCAAAGTCGGTAAGTGAGTAGATAAATAGACCGCCTTTTAACACTAAATTATCCGCATACTTAGATTTTTCCAATCGTCGCAGGAATTCCTCCTGGCAGAAGAGCTGTAAGCATAGCTGATAGCTTCTACCACTTTTCTCAGCTTTGTTCTTGAGTCGTGCAAGCACGGATGCTGCAATGTCAGCCATTGAGCAGCACCTCCATTACAGAAACCATCTTTTTATAAACACCCATTCTTTTTCCATATTTTGAAAGGTTTGTGAGGTTTTTCTTATCATCTGCCACATACGAATTAATGGCTTTGTTGAATATTTCGCTGTCTAGTTTGCTGCGATATTTGAAGCAATCACAAATCGTCCTATCGCGATCATAAATAGGCAGAGATATACCGTTAAAAGTGCCAATCGTTTCGCCAAGGTGATACATATCATTTTGAACATAGTAAGCCTTCACAGGTATTTGTTTCTGTATAGCCTTTACTGTTCTTGAAAACGAACGGGGAACGGCGATTGTCCATTCCCGGGGTGTAAAATCGTTATAACCATAATAAAATAGTGCCGACTCCACGCAAACAATTCCTTGCGTCATTGTCTTAGAGAGAATAAGTTCCTCTTTCAGTTCTTCTCCCGCGGATAGCTTGTAAAATCCTTTTTTGATACGTTCAATGTATCCTTGCCGGTAAAGAGCATAAATATCCTGCTCTTTTATCCCCTCAGAAATAAAATCTGCCTTACTTGCTATCCCTCCGACAGAACGAATTACCTTATTTGCGATTTCATACTTATTCATTGTTCATCGACTATCTCGCGCAACATGTGCTTTTTACATGCCTTTATTTTAATAAATAGTTTACGGAGAATCAATATTTTTGACACGCTTTTTTTAAATCCTGCGTGTATATTTTGAAATCCCTCTGGATGCGGTTGGGAAGGCGGTGGTGGATTCAATTGCCGCTCAGGCTAAAACTTCACGGACATGGGTGTTTGAGACGGATGAGGATGGAGTAGTCTCATTCTTGCATGACAGTCCAATATCAGGAGATCCTCTTTGGAAATATGAAGGATATAACACTCTACCCCTCGGAACCGTGGTAATTCATGAAAAGCAAGCTCCTACAGGGTACTTAAATAACAACATAGATAAATATTGGGTTAGAACTGTAACTTCAGAAGGAACTAGCGATAAAGTTAATACTTACAATGCTCCTAATGATGACACTGCTATAAAAGAGCAGGTCAAACGTGGAGATTTGTCATTCACTAAGAAATTCTCTAACACTGGTAACCGTGGTAAGAACATTCCATTCTTATTAACCTCAAAATCAACCGGCGAAAAGCATTTTTAGCTTGTTGCACCGCAACTACAAGTATAGTGATCTAGAACTTGCTCATCGTAAGCGTTCATGGTAGTTACTGTTTTTGTCCCAACCTGAACATTTTGTTCACGAACTTGATCACTTACTCCGTTTAAAACATGGTTTTTGGAATGTTCTCGGCTCGGGTTGACCTCGCCACACGCAACGCATACACCGTGCCGCTCATACACAGTATAACTTTATCGTTAGGGTTTTTGCATTAATGTAGTCTAAGTCTGGCACCAATTTACATTACTGTCTTCTCATGTGTTATTATTTTTTAATAATTTAATGATTAAGGAGTCAAAGATATGAAATTTGATAAGGAAAAAATTCAAGCTGCGCTAGATGAAGTTAGACCTGCATTGCAGGCTGACGGAGGAGATGTTGAGCTTGTAGACATTGCGGAGGATGGAACTGTTACAGTCCAACTCCAAGGAGCATGTCATGGTTGTCCTATGTCCCAATTGACGCTTTCAAATGGGGTCGAGCGAATTTTAAGGGATCGTGTTAGCGATGAGATAAGAGTCAAAAGTGCAGACATGCCTGACGATTTTGACCCTCAAGAGTTCTTCAACTCTTTTTATTCTTTCCCAGAGGATTACGACGAAGAAGATGATGATGCTAGTCAAGAGTAGAAGTTAAGTTGTGTTAAATGAAATTTATCAAAATTTAAACCCCGTTGCGTTCAGCATCGGGGTTTTTAGCGTTAGGTGGTATGGTCTTGCCTATCTAGCTGGTTTTTTGTTGGCGGGAATTATCATTTATCGATGTGCTAAAAGGTGGAATGTATCGATTACTCTAGACGATCTTTGCACAATTATGCTAGTCATTATAATTGGCATTCTCCTCGGAGGCAGGCTAGGTTATTGTATTTTTTATGGCGCGGGATATTATGTCGAAAATCCGCTCGAAATTTTGTCAATTAACAAAGGTGGAATGAGTTTTCATGGAGCTCTTATCGGTGGAATCTTGGCAGGGTCAATCATTTGTCACCAAAAGAAAATGCCAATTTTGACTTTTGCTGATTTGGTTTGCGTGGGCTGCCCTCTCGGTCTTTTTTTTGGAAGGATAGCAAATTTTATAAATGGCGAGCTTTGGGGGGCGCAAACAGATCTTCCAATAGGGGTCGTTTTTGGGGGGTCGGCTGGAAGCGTTCCTCGCCATCCAAGCCAATTATATGAAGCGATCTTAGAGGGGCTCGTTATATTTTGCGTTATTTATTTGATGTCGAAAAAGAAACCCCCGTTTCATCAAGGTGTTTTAAGTGGGACTTTTCTTATTATGTATGGATTATTTAGGATAGCCGTCGAGTTTGTTAGAGAGCCTGATGCCCAAATTGGTTATCTTTTTGGCGGTTGGCTTACTATGGGGATGGTGTTGTCTGCGCCTTTGGTTGTTGGAGGGGTCGCGTTGTTAATTTACGCGAAAAAGGCTCGCAAAGAGCAATGCGGCATAAAAGAGAGTGTATAATTTATTAATCTAATTAGCTGTGATTTTTTATTCTAGCCTTTACCTAAGGAGTTATTATGATTAAGTTTTATAAATGTGCCCATTGTGGAAACGTAATTATGAAGGGCGTTGACTCTGGAGTCGATGTTGTTTGTTGCGGCGAAAAAATGCAAGAATTGATTCCGAACACGAACGACGCTTCTGAGGAAAAACACGTTCCGAAGGTTGACTTTGACGGAAATGACATTTTGGTTGACGTTGGTCAGGTTGAGCATCCTATGACAGAAGATCACATGATTAACTTCATCGTTATTGATAAAAGTTGCGCTTATTTCTTTAAACCTTTGGATCCAGGCAAGCCTGCAAGAGCAAAATTTACGACTTCTAATCCCAAGAGCGTTAAAGCGGTCTATGCTTATTGCAACAAACATGGTCTTTGGGTAAAAGAGCTTTAAATTTTTAATATATTTAAGGAGTTAATTTTGAAAAAAATAGGTTACTATAATGGAGAAATTGGACCTTTAGAAGAGATGCAAATTCCAATGCTTGATCGTGCTGTATATTTTGCGGATGGATGCTATGATGCCACAATGGTAAGAGGCGGGGTGATCCATAACGAGAAAGAGCATGTTGAGCGTTTCTTTAATTCGGCGAGGCTTCTAAGAATCGATCTGCCTTACTCAAAAGATGAGCTTCACGAAGAATTTATGAAAGTCATAAGCGAATTTTCAGCTGATGAGGGCTTTTTATATTGGCAAGCATCTCGCGGGACTGCGCTTCGAGACCACGCTTTTCCAGATAACACGAAGCCAAATTTAATGATGATGATGTTAGAGCATGGAACAACATCTCAAGAAAAGGAGTTTAGAGCGATCACTGTTGAGGATAAGCGCTTTAGATATTGCAACATAAAAACGCTGTCACTTCTTCCTAATTGCCTTGTAACTCAACAAGCTAAGGAAGCTGATGCTAACGAAGTCATTTTCGTTAGAGATGGCTACGTCACAGAAATGGCTCATTCCAACGTTTCTTTTTTGGTGGATGGAGTTTTTACTTATCATCCTTTCGATGACAAAATATTGCCAGGTATTTCATTAAAGAACATGATCGCTGAGTGTAAAAAAATGGGTATCCCAACATGCGCGCGAGCGCTCAGCCTTGTTGAGGCAATGAATGCTGATGAGTTAATTGCTTCGAGTTCTTCAACTTTTTGTTGCAGGATAGACGTTGTTGATAACGTAAAAGTCGGAGGGAAGGATCCTGAGCTATTTAAGAAAATTCAAGATGCAGTCTATCTTGAATATGCAAATATGAAGAAGTGAATCCCTACTTAAATTTAGAAGTTTAGGCAGAGAGGAGTTTTAAAATGCAAACGATGACGCTTGTTTTGTTCCTAGTCGTTGCCGTTCTTCTTTCTGCTGTTGTCGATCGGTTCATCAAAAATATAACTTTGCCGCTAGTGCAAATTGTTCTTGGTATCGTTATTGCAATATTTGCTTCAAACAGGGTTGAAATAACTCTCGATTCCGACCTTTTCATGGTTTTGTTCATTGCTCCTCTCTTATATATTGAAGCCAAACACGCGTCTAAGCTTGAACTTTGGAAAGACGTAAAACCTGTTTTAGGTCTCGCTATAGGCTTGGTTGTTGTGACATCGATAGTCATAGGCGTTGCCCTTCATGCATTTATCCCTGCAATTTCCATATGGGCGGCTCTGGCGCTTGGAGCTGCTTTGGGGCCAACAGATGCAGTTGCGGTTACGTCTGTCTCAAAAACTACCAACATTCCAAACAATCTCTTTTCGGTTTTAAAGGGCGAGCTTCTATTTAATGACGCGAGCGGTATCGTCATGTTTCAAATGGCTGTTGTGGCGTTTAGCATTGGCACTGTCGATTTAGTTGGAGTTGGCATAGACTTTATCGAGGAGTTCGTTGGCGGTCTGATCGTCGGACTTGTCATCGGATTTGCTGGAAAAGTTTTTTTGAAGAGGATGTGGGAGGCAGGACTCGACTCGACTGTTTTTCATGTTCTTTTTGAAATTTGTTTGCCGTTTGTTGTCTATTTGCTCTCTGACGCAGTGGGAGTTAGCGGAATCATTGCAGTTGTTGCTGCAGGACTAATAGACCCAATTCAAAATCTAAGCGCTTCACCTGCAAGTTCGAGGATGAATATAGTTTCTGAGAGCTTTTGGGATGTTTTCTCTTTCGTCTTAAATGGAATAGTCTTTGTTTTGCTCGGAACTCAAATTCCAACAGCGATGTTTTATGTTTGGAGCGATGCGAGCATTTCGAACGGATTTTTGCTTTTATGCATTTTGTTTGTCACAGCAATCTTGATGGTAGTGCGCTTTTTGTGGTGCTTAATAATGGTAAATTACTTGCCAAAAGGCGTGGATAAAGAAAAGCTTCCTTCAAAATTTAAACAAGCATTGATTTTGACTTTATGCGGTGCTAAAGGGACGATCACTTTATCAATTTTGTTTACTCTTCCACTCACTTTGGCCGCAGGTGATGCATCATGGATCAGAGACCTAATTATCTTTATAGGTTGCGGAGTTATTGTTTTGACCCTTTTGCTCGCAACTTTCGTTTTGCCCTTGATCGCCCCAAAGAAGGAGATGACTGAAAGCGAGGAAACTCAACGTGAGGCTTATTATGAAAATTTGCAAATTATATTGCGCGAAGTTATCTATAAATTGACTGCCTCTGAGAATGATCTCAATCGTCGAGCGACTGCCCAAGTTATAAAGGATTATCAAGTCAGGCTAGATGCTGCAAAGCAAATGGTTGATGATGATGATGAGAGCGTTGTCGCTTTGCGTTTGCGTCTTATTGATTGGGAGGAGTCTCGCATTCTTGAGTTAGTAGCGGCGGGGGAGACGAAGGGCGATGTTGCTGATGCGCTAGTTGAGCGTCTTGAAACGAGAAGAAGATTGCTCTCTCACATAAATAAAATAACAAAACCAGAGAAAGCTGGCGTCTTATTGCGGGCAAGATTCAGAACTTTGAAAAGATTCTTTAGGAATTTTGCTAAATCAAAAGGAAGTGAGTTTTCTCAAGAAGTTAAAGACTTGAGGGTCAGGATTGAAAAAGAAGCGCTTGACTATTTGAAAGACGAGATGGAAAAAGAGAGCGTGCCGACTGAAAACGCCTCGAAAATTATTCTTGAGTATGAGCATAACATTTCATATGCCCTCAACGGATCGCCGAGTGTGACGACCGCAATTAGGGCGGTGGATGCAACTGAAGACGTTCGCGCTTTTGCATATATGGTTGAAAGGGATAAAATCGACGAACTTTGCGAGTCTGGCAAATTGTCACGAAAGTCTGCAAGCAAGATGAGAGACAACGTTGCTTTGATGGAGCTAGAGCTAAGTAATGCGATTTAAATCGCTAATATACCATCCCCATCGCTTCTTTTACTTTTTCTAAAGTTTCATTTGCAATTTGATTCGCACGAGCATTCCCTTCATGCAAGATGTCTAAGATATAGTCTTCGTCTTTTGCTATTTCTTCTCGTTTTTGCCTTATAGGTGCTAAAAATTCGTCAAGAACTTCTGTAACATACTTTTTTAGCGCGCCACAGCCTTCATTTCCTATATCACTAGCAATTTCTTCCTCTTTTCTGCCAGTGCAAAGAGAGGCAGTTGTCAACAACGCAGAAACACCGGGACGACCTTCGGGGTCAAACGTAATTTTTCTCTCAGAATCAGTTTTTGCCTTTTTTACAAGTTTTGCACTTTCTTCAGGAGTGCTGGAAAGCGCGATTGAATTTTTATAACTTTTAGACATTTTTCTGCCATCGAGCCCCGGCATCTCAACTGTTTCGTTCAAAAGACCGATTGGTTCTGTGAAAATAGGCGCATATCTTTCATTAAAACGTCTTGCGATTTGTCTTGTTTGCTCGATGTGAGGCAATTGATCTTTTCCGACAGGAACAATGTTTGCGCCACAAAATAAGATATCGCACGCTTGATGGACTGGGTAGGTTAGTAAAAGCCCGCTTAGAGTGTGTCCACTTGCTTCCATTTCAGCTTTTACAGTTGGGTTTCTGAGAAGCTCTGCCTCGCTCACTAAAGATAAAAAGGGAAGCATCAATTGATTTTGAGCAGGAACCGCTGAGTGGGTGTAGATCATTGTTTTGTCAGGATCGACGCCGCAAGCGATGTAGTCGATGACCATGTTTTTTACATTATCTGCAATGTTTTCAGTGGTGTCGCGATCGGTTATAACTTGGTAGTCGGCGATAAGGATATTCGTTTCAACGCCTAAGTTTTGCAATTCAACTCTTGTTTTAATTGTTCCGAAGTAATGTCCTAAGTGAAGGCGACCGGTTGGACGATCCCCAGTTAGCATCCTAAACTTTTTAGGGTTCTTTTTTATTTCTTCTTTAGTTTTGTCGCTGATTTCTTTTTGTTTTAAAAATGTGTTTGACTCATTAGCCATATTTTTTACCTTTCTCAAATTCGTTTTTATATTTTAAATCATCGTTGTTGATTTGAGTGTGGCAAAACGGTGCCAGACTTAAATGCGCGATGGGGGAAATTGGTGCCAGACTTTGTTTTACCTGGGGAAACAGAGAAAGAAGAACGGTGCCAGACCTAAATTTCCTGTCTATGTAAATTGCAACTCTTTTTTTTCAAAAACTCAAAAGTTAAATCAGTGCCAGACTTGTTTTGCCAGCAACAAAAATTGCAAATAAGCAAGCTCACTAATTACACTTGCACGAGCGCAGATGTTGCGCAGCGATACTTTCGCACACTTTACTTGCTTTTACAGAAAGTTACCTGATAAATCAAAGTCTGGCACCAATTTACCTATTTGAAAAAACAGGTCTGGCACCGATTTCCCACTTGCAAAAAAGTTTGTCAGGCACTAATTTCTCACGCGGTTTTCCCACGAGAAACGAATCTGAACAAAAGTAACGCTTCGCGTTGTCGTTGTTCATGCGAGTTGTGTTTATGAGCTCGCTTTTTAACACTTTTTGTGTTTAAAACTTTGTAAGGGAAATCGGTGCCAGACCTAAATCTCCATGTATTTTCTCCTTTTTCAAAACTTCAAAGTTTTAAAGAGCAAGCTCGATAATTACACTTGCACGGGCACCGTTGTCGCGCAGCGATACTTGTGCTCATATTGCTTGTTTTTGTAAAAAGTTACCTGGTAAATCAAAGTCTGGCACCGATTTCCCACTTGCAAAAAAGTAAGTCTGGCACCAATTTCCTACTTGCAAAAAAGTATGTCTGGCACCAATTTTCCAATGGAAGCTGATCCTGTGCAAAAGTAACGCTGCGCTATAAATGTGCTCATGCGAGCCAAGTTCATACGCTTGCTTTTTTGCAATTTTTGTTGCTGAAAAAACATGTCTGAATA
>CAVAIA010000056.1:0-11000 GCA_963588595.1 bacterium
CGAAGCGTTACTTTTGCCCAAGTTTTTGGTGCAATGGAAAATTGGTGCCAGACTTTGATTTACACTGTAACTTCCTGCAGAAACAAGTAAAACGAGCGAAAGTATCGCTGCGCTATAAATGAGCTTTTGCAAGCAGAGTTCATAAGCTTGCTTATTTACATTTAAGAATGTTGAAAAACACGTAAAGTTCACAGTTAAAACGAAGTCTGGCACCAATTGTCCCTCACTATACCCTCTGCCAGACTTCATTTGACCGGGCAACCTTTATAAATGTTATACTTGAAAACATGGATAATGTTCACACCCATTTGACAACCAATTAAAGAGGTATGGCACAAAAAGAAAAAGCGTTAGCAACTATTGACTACATTTGTTGTGTCTTGCTTGGTTTTGCCATAGCAGCTGCCGATCAGTACATCGAAAAATCGCAATGTGACTTCAATCTCTCTTATTTTTTAACAGCACTCGCGACTTTTGCCTCCTTGCTTGTCGCCACATTCTTGTTTCGCAAATTTTTACAATCAATGCGCTGGAACCTGAAACTTAAACCTTCTAACAAACTTAATCAATTCTTCCAAATAGTGTTTAATTGTAGGCATCCTGTGCTTGCTACTTCATGCATCATTCTGATTTGCTGGTCTGTTCCAATAGCTTTCTTATACCCTGGCACTTTGGTTAATGACACCTGGGGACAGCTTCAACAATTCATAACCTACGCCCAAAACCCAACAGGCTCAGAAAATCCTTTGTCGGATCATCATCCGCTATTTGACACTTTTGTTATAGGGGCATTCATTACGCCAATAGCCAAAACCACGGGTCTTTGGCATTTAATGTTTTTTATCTACGTCATAGTTCAGGCAATATGCACAAGTTTGACGTTTTCTTGCGTTGTTAACTATGCGTACAAGAAATTAAATTTAGAAATTTTACCTTGCTTTTTTCTTTTATCGATGTTTTGCATACTTCAAATCTACCCAGTATCAATACAAAATATATCGAAGGATTCCTTTCACAGCTGGTTATTTGTTCTGTACTCTCTTTTTTTCTGCGAATTAGTAAGAACAAATTGCAGGGTAATTAAGTCAAAAAAATTCATTATTGCTTTCACAATAATTGCTATTACGTGTTGTTTAACAAAAAAAGTCGGTTTCTACGTTGTGATATTCACACTTGTTTTCGCGATAATCTTTTTAAAAGGAAATAAAAACAAGAAGCTCATTTTAATCCCATTTGTAAGCTCAGTTATTGTAATGCTTTTAGTCATGCCTATGATTATGCATATAACTCATACAACTCCCGGTGAAAAAAAAGAAATGCTCTCACTGCCATTCCAAATGAGCGCAAGATATGTCAAAGAACATGCCGAAGAAGTCACGGATGAAGAATATAAAGTGATTGATCAGCTTTTAAATATAGACACACTTGCAGACAGATACAATCCCACCTACGCAGACCCGGTAAAAAACGAAACTAACAGCATTGGCGTGCAAGGCTACCTCGATTACGGTAAAGTTTGGATCACGCAAGGGTTGAAGCATCCCGAAACATATGCTGCAGCACTAAATTGCATGATAAGTGGCTGGTTTTCTTGGTCCGAATATTCACCCCTAATGGACAGTAGTTGGCATAGCCAGCTAGATCCAGACTTAATTCCAGAAAATGCCTCAGAAAGAGACATTAGCGCAACTACGGCGCAATCCTATTCGGACACCATCCATAATCTATATAACAACTCAATACTACGCCTGTTTCACGCATACGTTTTTTGGGCAACGTTCATTCCAGCCTTTATTATTTGCACGGTCTTTCGCAGGCAAGCAAGAAAAACCTTAGTAAAAAATTGGTTAGCAATTCTTCCTAGTCTCTTTGCACTTATATTTGGATGTTGGTTAGCACCAGTTTCATCCGCGTCAGTGGACGGCTGTAGATACCTGTTTCCGCTCACCTTCACCGCACCACTCCTAATTGCATGGTGTTTATTTGTATATAAAAATAATCAAGAAATTTAGTGCCAGACTTTGATTTACCTGCGGTTTTGTTGGGGCAAACCAGTGACAGAGTTAAATTTATTTGGAATTAATCGATCAAAAGATATTGTTTTATCTCAGGCATTTTTGCCAAAGTTTCATAGTAGCCAAGCCAATAGAAAAGCGACAAACGCTCTAAGCTCTTCTCCAAACGCCCCACTGACTCTGTTGCTCCAGGGCAAAGCATAAAAACATCACCACGCTCGGCTGCTTCTTCAGCTTCAATGCACTCTTTAGAATAATGCTTGCCGTCTTCTGCTAGAACTTTCGCGAGCTCAGGGAATTGTTTTGCATAAAACTTCGCTTTAATATCAGGTTTATCATCACGTCTATAACCAACAGGGCGATTGCGAATTAAAAGGATCTTCTCATAGCCTTCCTCTTTTGCCCATTGCCAAGGGCAATTTCTAGCACAACCTCCATCTAGATATGGCACACCTTCTAAAATCACAGGCTTAGAGAGATAGGGCATCGAGGCAGATGCACGGATAGCTTGAAAAATGTTTGGAACTTTGCCTTTCTCTTTAACTTCGGCTTCACCTGTCAAGCAATTTGTGACAACGCAAGCAAAACGCCTGTCCGGCGAGAAAAAACGATCATAGTTGAAGTCGAGAACCTTCGGCGTCTCATTAAAAACAAAGTCAAATCCAATGACTCCTGCATCAGTGAAAAGCGGCAAAAGGCCAACGTAGCGCGGGTCATTACGAAAACCCACATTAACACGGATGGCGCGACCGATGTCACCCGAAACATAACACATGCCGCCCATCGCTCCAGCCGACACGCCAATCGTGCATTCCATATTGATGCCGTTTTCCATTAGAGCGTCCATAACGCCCTGTGAATAGACGCCCCTAAAGGCTCCACCCTCAACAACAGCGCAACCCTTCACAATTTTTTCACTTGCACTCCCGCTCGGAAATTCCGTAGGAAGAGGTCTGTAATTTTGTCCGTTCATAGCTTCATTCTACTACATCGATCGACTATAAAAATGGCTAAAATAGGCAAAAGCATCGTCTTTATTACGCTTAACTCCTTCATATTGCGCATTTACCCATAGTTGACAATTCTAGTTAGCAAAAAAACAAAGGACAAATGACCACTCACCGAAAAGTTCGAAGATTCGTTAAACAAGAGGAAAAAATTAAGTTTCGAGAGTTTGAGTTTCTTAAAGAAAAAAAACAAAATTTAGACTAATCGTGATTGAAAAATCGCTATTCAAAACTTATCAAAATTAATTAAAAAAACCTAGCTTACTTGCTATTATGTGACCAAGGGATTTTCTGCAAGTCGCTTCACGCGACATCTTTTTATTCTGATTTATCACTGCAAAAACAATTTAACACACTTGCTTAAGAGGGGTGAACTATGATTGCTTGGGCAACCGAAGTGGACCTAACAGAATATGAAAAAATTCGTCTAAAATGTTCGCGGGCGTTCCAACTTGCGTTGACAAATGTTGATGACGCTGGGAAAATAGAAATGATCATCAGCATTCCAGTACGAAATTGCTTCACAAACAAATATATGGGTCGTGAAAACATCGACTATTACCCGCGAGACTTTTGTATGAAGAAAGGTGAGGTGCTCGGAGCGCACAATGCGCTTGATTATGCAAAAATGTATCTTGAGGAGGCGAAAAACTACTCGGAAGCTACAATGGCAAGAGTAAGGCAAGAATGTTTAAGAGCCGCTGAACTCCTTTGCATTCATGCCACGACCGAAATAAATTGGGAAGGTGGCGCAGAAGCTTGGTGTGTGTTGGGTGATGTTTACCGGCAAATACAAAACCGTGATCAAATGTGGCCGCAATCAACGTGCGACGTGAAAGAAAGCTACCCCGATATCATGAAAGTAACTTCAGTTGATGAAAGAGCAGTTCTGAGCTATGAAAATGCCCAGAAATTAGGAAATATCGAGGCACTTTACAAACTTTTTGACTTCCTAGCATCAGGCAAAGGGTGCAAGGCTGATGAAGAAAGGGCTCATCTTCTCCTCAAAAAAGCATGGAACAATAAGAACTCTCTCACACAACTTGCATTTGGTAACCTGACACTTCGGCTCGGATATGCAAACGAGCGAGCAATTGGGTGCGACAGAAATCTCACAAAAGCCTCAGATTTTTTCCAAAAAGCCATAATATCATTCGAGATTGCTTCAAACGACGATGATGAAGCGTTGAATCTCCTCTGCAAAGCTAAGGCAGGAAAAAGAAGAGTCCAACAAGAGATTGCCTTAAATTAACGTAGGTAAGAAAATTGGTGCCAGACTTTAATTTCTTAGACTTTAATTTCTTAGGGAAATTAGTGCCAGACTTCTATTTACCAGGTAACTTTTGACTTATATTATTAAGTTCTAATTTTTTAATTCGCGTTTTTTGAATGCAATAGCACCAAGAATGCTGCTGGAAACAAAGAGAAGGATAAAGAAGAACACAACGTCGCTCATCGCATCTCCCGTGTCAGCCAATATGGTAGATGTTGGAGAAAGCGCTAACATTGTTCCATTTGAATCGAGATATTGCAACGTTTGAATTGCAGCATTCACCTCGTCTGACGTTGGAGTTGTGTTGATAAGCGTGTTTGCAAAGTCGCCTCCCGCGAGCGCCAAAACGCTTTCTGCAGATGGAATTGCCGCGTTAAGAGCATCTTTTTGAGCTTGAGTCATCCACATCTTATCAGCATAAACATCAGATCCGTTTTCGCTGACAGAATCGTTGGCAAGAGCAGCCTTTGCGTTTTTGATTGCGTTTTGAAGAGCAGTGAGCTCTGCCACCGTGGCCCAGCTCTTAGTTTGGGAATATCCCTTAATAGGCATGTTGTCACAAACAACACCAGTGTTAGCGTTGATTGTGTTCGAGACGGCAGTCCAATCAGTCCAATCTGTTGAGGCGGTTTTTGAAGAATCGGCGGAACTCAAAATTGAAGTAGCCTTTTTCTGCCAATCGCTAAGGGAATTTGTCGTTATGTAACTCTCGCCTGCGTTTACTTTCGCAACCCAATATACTTGAGAATAGGTCGTGACAGCAGCTTCAGAATCGGCTTCTATGCTTGCGCATTCATCAAAGTCAATGGATGGGTATTTCGCTTTAGCAGCACTCTTTGCTTCCGCCTCATTTTTTCCCGCCGCAATGCTGGTGGAAATCTCAACGTAATACTTGTCTATCGGGTCATATTTCGCAGCCATCTCCTCTTGAACCTTCTTTAGAGCAGTTTGCTGATCCATGCCTTGCTCTTCCATGTACCTCCTAATAAGAGCAGCGCCTTCAGTGTTTGCGTGATTGTTAACTTGTGCAGGCACAGCAGCGGAATACTTATAATACGTCAACATATCAGCCGTGGGCTTGCCTTGCTGAATTGCAACTCCTTGATACCACTTTCCATCGGTGTTGCATTTTTGCGATACAACAAGCGCGTACCTCTGACCTTTCCTCATTGGAAGCCAATTTTCTTCCGAAAACGTCATGCGGTGATAACCCGCATAGTCAAATGTGCCTTCATAAGTTCCCACAAGCTTCGAATGGTTTGCATCTGTGGGTGACGTCGCTTCACCGTCGAGAAGATAAATTTCAACCGTGGCAGCCGTGTTTGCCACAAAAGTTGTAAGACCGATAGTTCTAAGCGACATATCACTCGAAGCTGTGAAAACGTTCGCAGTGCTTGACTTCTCCGTTGTTGATATTGTTGGATATTGCCCCGCGGGGAGGTAGTCGTATTGGTCTTGAATGGTGTCGTTAGAAAGTTCAGTCGCTTGGAGGTCGAAGTCGAACGACTCAAACGTTGTGATTGTTCTGTCATAGTAGGAAAGCCAGAAATAGCCAGTGTTTTGGCCATTTTCTTCAATGCCGAAGTCGTAGGCGTCCTGCGCATTAGGGAAAGATTGCGCGTTGCCGTTCTGATCAACATCAGCTCCCCAGCTATTCTTGATGAGCCATGCGCCGTTGCCTTCAGGTTTGGCACCGTTGCCAGTGATGCCGCCGAAAGAGTCAGCAGAAATTGTGTCATCCCAACCAACAATCGTCACGCCGTGATTTTGAACGGTGTAATTGCCGTTGTAATAAGTCCAACCATTGTGGTTATAGTTGGAATTGTCGGTATTGTATGAGCAAGTGACGGCGCGCTGAGAGAATTGCAATTCGGATTTAATTGCATTAACGGCATCCATATCAATTCCATCATATACAGTTTTGCCTTCCCCGTCCGTTTTTAACTTGCGTGTCTCAGGCAAAATGTTAGAGTTTTCAAATTCATAAGCAGAACTCATCCAAAGCTCATCGGAAGTTGACCAATCTGTGTATGCCATACTTCCTGATGTTGCGTCAGTATAGTTGCCAGCATACCACACAGGTTTAACGCTGTTTTCTTCGGATGCAACTTTCAATGCAGCGAGCTGCTCGGCGTTTGCGATTGCAATTGTCCTTTTGGTCTTGGAGACATCGCCTTTCGCAATGTAGACGTATTCATACACTCCATCTGAGTTTTTGTAAGGCGCATCTGATTCTTTAACAGGACCAATTCCGCACGCAAAAACATTAGAAGCATACACTTGCAAACCACCATTTAGGTGTCCATTGGGATCGCTGGTTTCGTTTCGATAACCCTCACCTGCCTGCGCACTACCGACAACGCTTTCAAGTGCTCCACCATTATTATAGACAGAATTTGCAAGTTGCAATTCGGAAAGGTCAAGGTTGCTAATCGTTTTTCCTTCAAATGCTGCACGCGACAAAATAGAAGTTTCAGATGCTGCGATTGATGAAAAGCCCCAGCAAGTGCCCCAAGGGTTTTGTTCTTTGACATTTGTTACAAGGCTATCGGATCGATCACCGTCGCCGTTAGGGTCACGAAGGTCAAACTTTTCGCTCAGACCTTCATTCGAATTCGAAAGCGTTGTCGAACTTGCAATTTTATCACCCGTGTTTGCATTAAGGTCGGCCTGCGGGAACAATAAATTTAAGGCACTTCCATTAGCGCCACATCCATCACTTCCAACACTCTCTGCATAAGCGGAAGCTGGGAAAGAAAAAGCTAATGCAAAAGCAAGAATCAACGACGTTGCACAACCGAATACCCTATTAACTTTCATTTTCAACCCTCCTTCAGATAAACACTCTAAATAAATAATAACAGAAAGCGGAAAATTGGTGCCAGACTTTAAGTCTGGCACTTATTTTCTTGCAGAGTTTTCCCCGGTAAATGGAAGTCTGGCACCAATTTCCCTTCCAGAAGTTTGAGACACTCAAAAGTGTAAAAAGCAAGCTCAAGGAATTCGCTGAAGAGTGCTTATTTGTTGCGCAGCGTTACTTTTGCCCATCTTCTTTCTTCGTGGAAAAAAGGTGTCAGACTTTGATTTAACTGAAAATGAGTGCCGTTAATTATACAAAACCCTTATAACTCTTACGCACTCTACCTTAATCCCCTCTTAAATTTGCGAAAATCACCGAGTGCTTTAAATCCAATCTTTACGATCCTGGGAATATTTATCGAATTGTTACCAGCCTGGCGAGGCTTAAATGTAATTGTTCTAAATGTCAGCTTCTCTTTATAATAAGCAAAGAAAGTGGTGAGCATAATGTTAGGCAAATTATAATCCGCGTTAAATCTATCCAAATATTTTTCAACAACAGAGGTCTTCATCAATCTAAATGGAGCATTTGCATCCGGCACCTTCACTCCAAAATATATTCTCAGAAGAAGACAAACCACTTTTTCTACAAGGTCTCTCGACTTGCCATCACCGCGGACATTTCTATGCCCCAACACAACATCATATTTGGACCTCAATTCCCAAAATGCGTCAAATTCTTTTGGATTCGTCTGACCGTCTGAATCGGTCTGGAAAATATAATCAGCACCTTGAGCAATTGCATAGTTATACAAAGCAATAAGCTTAGGTCCATGCTGCTTTCCGGTATCAGAAAGCACCTCAAGCTGTGGATTTTGTGCTTGTAATTCTGTCAAAATCGCATGCGTTGAATCCGAACTGCCACTATCCGCGATCACTAATCTCGACTTTTCTGATTTCCCGGTCAGTATCGGATACCAAGCTTCCACAACCGCATTGATGTTGTCTTCTTCGTTATATGCAGGCATAACAATATAAATTACATCGCTTTTCATCTTTAGCTATCTCCCTAAGCAAAAAGTGTACTTCTCTGTGAGTGGCTTAACTCACAATAAATTATTATATCATCCTCTCTATCCCACGCTTTTACAGGTAAAAACTAAATTTAAAGCATGTCACTGATTATCTTTATCATGTTTCCCCTGGTAAAGAGAAGTCTGGCACCGATTTACATGCACTGTTAACTCAAGTCTGGCACCAATTTACCCCCACTAATATTTTTACAAGCAAACTTGTAAAAAAGCGAGCTCATAGACATCCATTGCATGAGCAACAACAGCGCGAAGCGTTACTTTTGCGTAATTTCGTTCTCCTTGGGAAATTGGTGCCAGACTTTGATTTACCTGGTAACTTTTTGTAAAAACAAGTTAACCGATCACAAGTATCGCTGCGCAGTGACTGTGCTTGTGCAAGTGTAATCAGCGAGCTTGCTCTTCTAAACTTTTAAGTTTTTGAAAATAGGGAAAGTTTAAGAAATTTAAGTCTGGCACCGATTTACATGCACTGTTTTCCCAGGCAAACAGAAGTCTGGCACAAATTTACCCCACCAATATTTTTACAAGCAAACTTGTAAAAAAGCGAGCTCATAGATATCGCTTGCATGAGCAACAACAGCGCGAAGCGTTACTTTTGCACGGATTCGTTCTTTATTTCTAGAGAACACCCATTGCATGAAAGATTAATTTCGCCATCCAAAAGCCTTTTTAGCTCTTCTCCAACTAAATTTTTCCTCCAACCGCTCATAAGTGGGGAACTTTCAAAATGACCTCTCGCGAAGTCAACAAGATCGTTATTGCTTGCAATCAATGCTTGCGACACACCATTTTCCTTTGCGCGTTTTAAGACAACAGCTGCAAGAAGCGGCACTATTTCATCCACATTCTCTTCGTTGAGATTTGCCTCCGCGATAACAGGCCAATCACTCGGATCACACTTATTGGCAACCTTTATAGCATCAAGAATTTGCCTTGCAGAAGTCAAATCAACCCGCTTACTAACACCTCTAACTGAAAAAAGTGCATCAACAGTGGTTGGATTCTTTCTGCAAATCTCTACAATTTGCTCGTCACTTAAAATCCACTTTCTTGGAACATCCGCTCTTTGCGCCTTGATCTCCCTCCAACTCGCAATTTCTCTTGCCGAACAAAGCTGCTTTTTACTCAACCTAGTTGCATGTTTTAAGTGTTTATAACGATCCTCGGGAACTATGCAGAACCTAGATGCATCCTCTAAAGCCAAAAATTCATCTTGGAGCCATGACTCTTGACCTCGCTCCTTCATTTTGTTTATTTGATAATCGTAGAGTTGAGGAAGGTAAACAACATCTTCAGCCGCATATTTAACTTGAGATTTAGTTAATGGTCTTATCGACCAATCACTAAAACCTTCACTCTTAGAAATCTTAACGCCTATTGAAGCTCCAAGAAGAGTTGAAAGACCAGGTTGATTAAGACCATCAGTCAATCCCGCTGCAATTTGAGTATCAAAAATTGGAGTTGGCATGCACCCAAGCTCGTTGTGTAGCATCTCAATGTCTTGAGTTGCGGCATGAAACACTTTAACTACCTCTTTATCAAGAAAGAGCTTCTTGAGAGGGCTTAAGTTATCAACGATAAATGGATCTAAAATGTAAGTTTCAAGTCTTGTTTGAAATTGGAGTAAACAAAGTTTGGGATAATATGTCTTCTCACGCATAAACTCAGTGTCTACGCATAAAATGTCACTTTTGGAAGCTTGATTTACAAACTTCAACAGCTTTTCATCGTTATCGATTAATATCAAATCTATCAAAAACCAATTATTAAAATGAACTTTTTTCTATAATAAATCATAGCAAAGAAAGGGTTTCATTGAGATTATTGGTCGTTAACAATTTAGATTCAGGTTTGGCTGACAGGTCAGTCTTTTCATTCATGAAACATGCCAGCTCTTTTGCAGAAGAGATAGTGGTCAGGTCATGCACAAATGAATATGATGCTAGATCGTTTTTGTGGGACGCCGACACATTCGACGCGGTCATTTGCGCGGGAGGAGACGGAACATTTGCAAACGTCTCTCACATTATGGCAAACACAAAAATCCCTATTCTTCCCTATCCTGCCGGAACTGCAAACTTAATGTCGCTAAACCTTAACTTGCCAAATGACAACCCCGCTTTGGCAAATTTAGTTTATCAAAACAAAACACTCGATTTCGATCTTGGAGAGATAACTTTAAATGACAATTCTAAAATAGGCTTCGCCATTATGGCGGGAGCTGGATATGACGCAACAATAATGCAAGAGGCGATCCCTGGAAAGAAAATTCTAGGACCTCTCTCATATGCTACTGCAGCAGTTACCAACTTCGCTCCGCAGCATGCTAAAATCACTCTGGATCTTGATGGAAAAATTATAGAGACCTCAGGTGTGGGAGTTTTGCTTATAAACTTTTCGAGAATTCAATTCGATTTATCAATAGTGCATGAAAACAACCCTCGAGATGGATATTTCGATGTAGTCGTTTTCAACACTTCCGATGCAATCGGTCTTATACCTGCGCTAGGAGCAGCAATTTTGGATCGAAGTGGAGACTTTCCAACTAGAACGCAAGCATTTCAAGTCTTTAAGGCAAAAAAAGTAAAGGTCTCTAGCGATCCAGCTCTCCAAGTTCAATTCGATGGCGAACCTGCCAACTCAACTACCCCATTTTCAGCAAACATCCTCCCTGGCAGCGCAAGAATTATCGTTGGGGAAGAAGCTATGAGGGCTTTCGGAGAAAAATAATACTTAAAAGATTAATTGGAGGCGGCGTCCAGATTCGAACTGGAGATAAAGGCTTTGCAGGCCTCTGCCTTACCACTTGGCC
>CAVAIA010000057.1:0-7146 GCA_963588595.1 bacterium
AAAAAATAGTTTCTTTGGAAAACATAGCGGTTTCATACGACGAGCGAAAAACGTTCGTTTTAAAAAACTTTAACTTTGAAATGTTCGAAGGGGAACACGTTGTTCTTAGTGGAAAAAATGGGTCGGGGAAAACAACTTTGTCAAAAATTGCGGCAGGGCTTATGTCGCCTGATTTTGGAAAAGTTGAGTTGTTTGGAAATTTGTGTTTCGATGAGGCGGGAGTGAATGCAAAGTCCTACGAAGATGCAAGGAGGAACATCGCTTATGTTTTCCAACAACCAGAAATCTCGATCGTGTCACAAAACGTTGCGTCAAACATAGCATTTGTCCCTCAAAACCTTTGTTTTTCTGTCCCTGAAATAGACGCAGCACTTGCTCTCGAACTTGAAAAAGGCGGGCTTGAGGCGATTGCGGAGAAGGATCCGCGTGAGCTTTCAGGCGGCGAACAACAACTCGTTTCTATTGCTTCTGCGATTGCGGCTTATCCCAAACTTCTTGTTTTAGACGAGCCGACCGCCTATCTAGACGAGGCTAACTCAAAGAATTGCATGCGGCTAATTGAAAAAACGAAAGAGAGAGCAGAGTGCGCTATATTGCACATTACTCACAAAGAGGAGGAAATTAAGATGGCGGATAGAGTGGTGAATCTATGATTGAACTAAAAAACATAAAGTTTGGATATTCAGAAAGACCTATGTTCGACAACTTTTCCCTTTGCGCAAAAAACGGCGAGTGCACCGCGATTGTTGGGAGCAATGGAGCAGGGAAATCAACACTTTTAAAAATAATGTGTGGGGTTCTTCGCCCTGAAGAAGGTCAAGTTTTCCTTGACAACCAAAATTTGTGGAGAAGGAGGATAATTCGCGTTCCAAAAATCGTTAAAGGCCACGCGTCGATGATAGGGTATGTTATGCAACGGTGTGAAGACCAGCTTTTTGCTGAAACAGTTGCAAAGGACATTGAGTTCGGCCCAAAAAATCTAGGTTTTAGCGACGAAGAAATTAAAGAAGCAGTTGACAAATGGATTCAATTTTTTGAAATTGAGAAGTTAAAAGACAAGTCTCCTTTTAAAATTTCCGGCGGGCAACAACGCCTTTGCGCGATTGCAGGAGTGTTGGCTATGAGCACGCCAAATGTTTGCTTCGATGAGCCAACTTCATCTCTCGACGAAGACGCAACTAAAAAGGTCCATGAAGCAATAAACCTATTAAAGGAAGAAGGCAAGGCTGTTGTTTTAGTTTCTCACGACGAAAAAGAAATTGAGCTTTTGGCGGATAAAGTCATCAAAATCGAAAAGAAGTAAAAGTTATCTTCGAATGAAAAACAAAGGCAAAAAGATAAAGATTGGTGCGTTTGTTCCAAAGACGAGTTTGATTCATTCTCTTGATTCACGAGTCAAAATCCTTTTCTTTTTTGCTTACATGGTTTGCATCTTTTTGCTTTCAAGTTTTCAAGCAATCTTTGTCGTCATCGCGCTTTTGCCCTTGTTGCTGACGTTTATGTCCAAAATCAACCCATTTTCGTTGATTCGCTCAATTTTGCCTCTTATCATTTTGTTTTTGATCATCACCTCGCTTAGCTTATTTAATGCTCAAACGCTGGGTTCCAATCCTCAAAACTTCATAAGTTTTGGTTTTTTAAACATCTATCTTGACAATATCCCCTATGTAATAAGCAGATCCATCACTTGGATAAACATCCTTTTGCTAGGCGCTCTTCTTTTGGCAACAACATCACCACTAGAGCTGACTGAAGGTCTCGCCTCAATTTTTTCACCCCTTCAAAAGATAGGCGTCCCAGTCTCTCAACTCTCAATCGTTTTAGCTCTAGCGTTGCGCTTTATTCCTAACATCAGCGAGCTCACCCAAAGAATAGCAACAGCGCAAAAACTGCGCGGCTCTTATCTTGACCATGGAAACCCTATTCAAAGAGTGAAAGCTGGAGGCGCTCTATTTTTTCCCTTGACGATCGCTTCCCTTAAAATTGCCGAGCAGCTTTCAATTTCTCTTTTATCAAAAAACTATGTTCCAGGTCTCCCGAGGACGAAATGGGATTATCAAAGTTTTAAAAAACGGCAAAAAAATGAAGCGAAATAAATAAAAGCGATGTATAATTTAAACTCGTTTCGCTTGTCCCCATAGTCTAACGGTTAGGACGTGGCCCTTTCAAGGCTAAGATACGGGTTCAATTCCCGTTGGGGGCACCATTTTTTAAGAAAATTTATGACAGTCCCAAACAAAAACTATGACAACCTTTTCATAATATCCTCGCCATCTGGCGGCGGAAAAGGGACATTGATTTCAAAACTGCTTGAGACTCTTCCAAATTTGTGGCTTAGCGTCTCAGCAACATCCCGAGAACCAAGAGTTGGAGAGGAAGACGGCGTTAATTACTACTTCCTCACTAAAGAAGAATTCTTAGCGAAGATCGATGAGGGTGATTTCTTAGAATGGGCGCAATATAGCGAGAACTTTTATGGGACGCCAAAGAGCTCTATTGATGAGCACCTTAAAAAAGGCGAGAAGGTCATTCTCGAAATAGAAGTCCAAGGCGCTCTTGAAGTCATGGAGAAATGCCCTGGATGTCATAGCATTTTCATAAAGCCTCCTTCGATGGAAATTCTCGAGGAACGCTTGAGAGGACGCCAAACAGACAGCGAAGATCAAATTAAAAAGAGACTTAGCGCTGCCAGAGATGAAATTAAAGAAGCTGACAATTATGAAAAAATCATAATTAATGACGATTTAGACCTTGCATTTTCTCAACTTAAAGAGTATATTAGTAGTTTCTAACGATTAAGCTTTAAATTTTCCACTTAATTAAAAAGTTATGGGAGTTAAGAATATGAGTATTGTTGAACCAAAAATTAGCGATTTACTTGAAAAAGCTGAGAACGATCGTTTTTTGCTTTGCACTATGGCGTCGAAGCGCGCGCATGACATAAATGACATGATGAAGGGTCAAAGAAGCCGCGCAATAGGCACTCAAACGGCGAAGGAAATTGCGCAAGCAACAAACGTTAAGCCTCTTTCTATGGCTTTTAACGAGATTGACAGAGGAGACATCTCCTACGATCCAAAAACGATTGATGCAACTCATCATTAAACTCTAGAATGCATTTTCAACGTGTAATCCTAGTTCACTACCATGAAATTGGCTTAAAAGGTCATAACCGTTCAAAATTTGAAAATCGACTTGTTTCAAACATCCTTTCTCTAACAAAGGAAAGGGATGAAAATTCGCCTGTTTGCGCGTGCCACAGAATAAGTGGCAGGGTTGTTGTCTACTTAAAAGAAGGAACAACCAGAGAAGAGCAACTCGAAGTTGAAAAATTCTTGTCAAAAGTCCCAGGCATTCAAAGAGTTTCAGCGGGTTTTAAATGCGAAAGGGACTACTCAACCATGAAGCAATTGGCTGTCGAGGCTCTAAAGGACGCAGGCGATTTTCAAACATTTAAAGTTCAAGCGAGAAGAAACCACACCGACTTTGAGGTCGACTCTATGACTATGAACAAGGAAATTGGATCGGTTCTTTGCGAAGCTTTTCCAGACAAAAAAGTCAAAATGAAGGACGTCGACGTCCAAGTCAATGTTGAAGTCATCCAAAACATGTGTTTTATTTGCGCGCACACTCTTCGCGGGATTGGAGGTTTGCCGGTTGGGGTTTCTGGGAAAGTTGTTTGCATGCTATCTAGCGGAATCGACTCTCCTGTTGCAACGTGGAAAATGGCAAAACGCGGCGCAACTTGCATAGGAGTTCATTTCTCAGGGCGCCCTCAAACTTCCTCAACCTCAGAAGATCTTGTTAGCGAAATTGCAGAACAATTGTCAAAATATGGCTGTTTAAAAGAGTTTTGGATTTGCCCTATTGGCGATTTTCAAAAAGAGATAATGCTTAAATGCGACCCCTCTCTTCGAATAATACTCTACAGGCGATTGATGTTTAGAGTGGCAAGTGAGATTGCAAGCATGAGAGGAGCGCGCGCTATTGCGACCGGAGAGAGCTTGGGACAAGTTGCCTCCCAAACGGTAGACAACATGATTGCAACGTCAGACGCCGCAAATAAGTTAGTTTTACGACCTTTGATAGGGGACGACAAACTCGAGATTATAGACCTTGCAAAGAAAATTGGCACCTTTGACATATCATCTCAAGAGGCAAGCGATTGTTGCACGCTTTTCATGCCAAAAGCGCCAGAAACTCACGCCAAACTTGATGTCGTCAAAAAAGAAGATGAAGAGATTGGTTTGAGCAAAATGGTGGGCGAAATCCTAAAAAATTCAGAGGCTCACAAACTTTAGTAGGTAAATCAACCTAGAAAAGTTTTCGCTTCTTAATGCTCTTTGAAGGGAGAGGTTCCCCCGTCGTTTTGTTGACAGCATTAATTGTGCTCGTCTTTTTTATCGCGCTCTTAGGTTCAATGACGTTGGAAGGTTTAGCATTCTTCGAGTTATAAACGTTAGCATTTTGCTTCGTCAAGAAGGAGCAAATCGCTTCTGCGAGGAATGTTAATGCTAATATGAACAGCAAAATTCCAATTCCGACAATTCTGCCTGTTTCGTCGTTAGTCAGATAGTCCACCGCACCTCCAACGTATGGAACGGAGAAGATAACGACCCCAACGACGTTTTCGTAAAGGGTAGGAGCGTCATCCGCGTTATTAGCGTCTCCTCTTGTTGTAATCGTCTTGTTTGAATAATTGTTAGCAACGCACCTATGCGTTATTATGTCGAGTCTCTCGTTCATAACGCAACTAACAACTTCGCCCGGTCTTATTGAGTTCGGGTCTTTCGGTTGAACGAAAACAAGCGTTCCAATTGGATAAGTTGGAGACATGGAACCCGTTAAAACGTTGAATTCATTGACGCCAAAAAGCCTTGGGATCCCTATTCCGCAAACTGCAACTAACAAAACGAAACAAATAATACGCATTGAAAATTGCAAAATTCGCGCTACTATTGGCGGTTTAACGTCTTTGATGACGATTCTGATTGTCTCGTTGTCGCCTTTCGCCCTTTGGGCAAGAGAGGAAATTGTTGCAATTGAGGCGGGCTTTCCCTTGCTTAAGCCGCGACTTACACCCAAAGGCAAAGTCACAACTCCCCTTTTGCTCATCTCTTGGTCCTCAATCTCAATATCAAGGGGATTTAGACCCTCTTCACCCTCGGTTGTTGGCTGCTCTTCAATTTGCTCATCGTTTGCTTCAATAAAAGAGTCGCCCTCAACTGGCGTTTCTTCGGTTAGAGAATCGACAGTTGCATCGAGCTCATTTTGGTCTTCTTCTTCGGTGAAGTTGATGTTGTTATCTTCAGGTGAGTTTTGCATAACTTCTAAAAATTATATCATGATAGGCACTAAATTGGGTTTCAACAAAAAATCCTCCCTTAAAAATGGGAGGATTTAGAATTTCTCAACTTTAAAAACAAATTAAGCCAACATAACTTGATTTTGCTCTTCTTCATCTTTAGAGCGCTTCTTAGCAAGAATGAACAAAACAATGCAACTTAAAAGCGCAATTAAAGCGGCAGCGAAAAGTGCGATTGTCAAAGGAGACAAAGCATCGCCTGTTTTGGATAGGAACGCTGCTTGTCCAGCTTCTTGCGTTGAGACTGCTTGAAGGTCAACCTCAACAACAGCGGCTTTGTCCATATAAAGAGAAGGGACGTTGCCATAAGTCTCTTCTGTTGACCTTCCGTCGTTTCTCTCCTCGCCAATCTCGCTAGCGATTCCAACTGACTTCAAAAGACTTGTTGAAGTTGCGCCCGGCTCGATTTCTTTCGTGTAGTAATACCAGCCATCGCCTCCATCAACCCAATTGGCTGTGTCATCTAAAACAACCTCGATGTCGTCAAGATTGCATCTTGAATCAGTTGTTTTTGTTAAGTTGTCTTTACCCGATGAGTCGGTGTTTCTGTCAGCCCAATATTTGTCAAGGCTGATTCTCACCGCCATCGTTTCGGTTCCAGCGTTAAACGCGCTTTCCGTTCTTTCAACTGTGTAGCCAGGATAGGCATACAAATTTTCTCCACCTTCCGCATGCTCATCCAATCCTTCATAGGTGTGGACTAACTTCGCGTCATGATATTCTTTCTTATCCGTGTTCTTTTGTGCATCGCTTAGCGCTGCAAACGTTCCGCCAATCCCGCATCCAAGCGCAACAAGCAAGCATAAAAGAGCCGCAATAACAGCAGTTAGTGCGTGGTTTTTAATAGAACTTTGACTATTCATCGCTCACCCCTGGAATTGTCGAAGGAACATAATTGTCGCTCAATTTTTCAAGAGCAGAAGTTGCGTCATTAAATCCTGCCTTTTGAATCGCCTGCGCCCAAATAACAACGTAATATTCACCCATAAGGGCCGTTTTCTCAGCACCATAATCTGCAGGAATAACAACTCTGTTAAACAAAGTCACCTTGTCTCCAGCCTTAAAAACACCATCATCAGCTTTATAGTTTATTGTGAAAGCTTGCATATTTGCATTCCAAACAGGCTCGTCAAAGTTTGCAGAGTCACAATTTGCGTGGATGTCACCGTTGTTCTCCATCGCTTGGAGTTGGGTTGTTGTGAAGGTTGCCCCTTGCGTTGTTATGTTAGTTCCCGCAGGATCGCTCCAAAGAGTTCCCATGATCAAATTAACTCGCTCCGAATTGCTCGTTGGGTTCAAAACTTTCCCGTCCCTATCAACGATTCTAATCATCGCTCTCATGTAGCAATCTCCAGCGGTGTTTTCTATCGTTGGCTCCTTGACGTTCACTGTTCCAGAAACGTAGAACAAACCTTTCTCTTTGTTTGCGATCCACCACTCGTTTTCTGTAACTGACACGCCAACTGAGTTAGTTTCACCGAAACTTAAAACGTGTCTGTCTTGTTGCGATGAAGCGTATTGCGCTTGCGTCCCTGGCATCGCCACCATTAGGCACGCCAAGAGAAGCGCCAGAATCGCCATAAGCAAAGCTGTGTGCTTTAAGCGCCTTAACCTCAAAACTTCTATGTTAATTGCTCTTGCCATAGTCTCTTTGTCTTTCTTTCTCCCCTAAGTTATTAAACTTACCTTCTTAAATGCTTTAAACTTTGCAAAGTTTTTTTAATAAAAAACTTTGGAAAATTTAAGTTCTTGGTCTTTGGCGGATCCGACCGTTTCACTTT
>CAVAIA010000058.1:0-32720 GCA_963588595.1 bacterium
CTTTAAATGAAAGAGCTATAACGGGAATATGCCCAAGACCTGCAGCTTTAAGAGCCTTTCTAATTAGTGAAATGTAATTTGTTGCCCTGCATCCTCCACCAGTTTGCGTTATCAACACCGCCAATTTGTTGGTGTCATATTTGCCACTTAACACTGCTTCCATAATTTGCCCCGTCACAAGAATCGAAGGGTAGCAAATGTCATTATTAACATATTTCAATCCATAATCGACAGCTGCCCTGTCATTTGCTGGGAGAAGGTCAACATCATATCCGAAACGTTTCAAAATTGGAACGATGAGCTCAAAGTGCATAGGCGCCATTTGCGGGGCTAACAACTTATATCCTTGTCTCTTCATTTCCTTTGTGAACTCAACCCGCTCAAATTCAGTTGAAGTGACCTTGTCTTGCCTGCCCACACAACAACTCGAAGCTTCTTTTTCGCTCTTTTGATTTTTAAGAGCTGCAAGCAAAGAACGAACACGAATTTTTGCCGCACCAAGGTTTGAAACCTCATCAATTTTAAGAACTGTGTAGATCTTTCCGGAGCCCTCTAAGGTCTCTTGAACTTGATCCGTTGTTAGAGCATCTAAGCCACATCCGAAAGAATTTAGTTGAATCAAATCGAGATCATTTCTAGTTGTTACAAATTTTGCAGCTCTATAGAGACGTGTGTGATACATCCATTGATCAACAACCCTAATTGGGCGTTCGAGCTCGCCTAGATGAGCAATTGAATCCTCTGTTAATACTGCCAATCCAAATGAGTTTAAAAGCTCTGGAATTGCATGATTTATCTCTGGATCAAGATGATAAGGTCTTCCTGCTAAAACGATGCCATGAGTCTTTGTCTTCTCCATCCACTTTAGAGTTTCTTTTCCCTTTTCGTGAACTTCTTCTTTAAATTTAATGTCTTCTTCCCATGCGGCATCAACAGCCTTGTCAATTTCTTCTTGAGTTGGAATAAGACCATGTTTGCAAATTTCTTTTACATAATCTTTCGTTATTATGTCAAACAAACGTCCCTTCAACTTTTCCTTTAAATCATAAGGAATCCATGGAGTTATTAGTTTCACCTTCGAGGTCTCTAGCTCATCAATGTTAAGACGAAGCGCTTCGGCATAACTTGCAACTATCGGACAATTGAAATGATTTCCCGCGCCTTCATCTTCGCCTCTCTCCCATTTAGTGCAAGGCATCCAAATAAAATCCACGTCCTTTTCAAGCAAATTCATAACATGGCCATGAGAAAGTTTAGCAGGATAACAAACACTTTCTGATGGCATAGACTCAATTCCTGCCTCATAAGTTTTCTTGCTTGATTTATCTGACAAAACAACCCTAAAGCCAAGGTTTGTCCAAAAAGTGAACCAAAATGGAAAATTCTCATACATGTTTAAAGCTCGAGGAATTCCAACTGTCCCAGCTTTTGCCTTTGATTCATCTAGCGGTTCATAATTAAACAATCTTTCGCTTTTCCACCCAAAAAGGTTAGGGATATCATTTTTTTGCTTTGACTCGCCAAGGGTCATCCCTCTCTCGCATCTATTTCCAGTGATAAAGCGCCTTCTCTTGCCACTTTGCTCGTCCACTCCAAAATCGTTTATCGTCAAAAGGCAAGAATTAGAGCAACCCTTGCATCTAACAGCTCTATGAGTTGGGTTTAGCTCATTTAATTCATCTAATGAAAGTATGTTAGAAGTCTTTTTATCCATATCCACTAATTTAATCCTTCATACCTCTCTTTTGCTAAAAGTGCAGCTCCATAAGCTCCCATGTTTCCCGCTATGTCGGGGCGAACGGCGTTTACTTGAGAAAGTTGCTCAAACGCACGCAAAACAGCATCGTTTAAAAATGTTCCACCTTGAACTATAACGTTTTTGCCAACATCTTTAGGGTCTCTAATTTTTATAACTTTAAAAAGTGCATTCTTAATAACAGAAATTGCTAGTCCCGCAGCTATATCTTCAACTGTAGCACCTTCCTTTTGAGCTTGCTTTACTCTAGAGTTCATAAAAACTGTGCAACGAGAGCCGAGGTCAACAGGGTTTTTAGCTTTGCAAGCAGCTTGCGCAAATGAGTGAACGTCCAATCCCAATCCTGAGGCAAAAGACTCAATAAATGAGCCACAACCTGAAGAGCAAGCCTCATTTAACATAATGTGGTCAATAACGCCATTTTTTACTCTCAAGCACTTCATATCTTGCCCGCCAATGTCAAGAATGAAGTCAACATCTTTGACCAATTCTTGCGCCCCGCGCAAGTGAGCAACAGTCTCAATCTCTCCCGAGTCAACGTTCAAAGCTTCCAAAAGAAGACCTTCACCATAACCTGTCACAGTGCAATGGGCGAGGTAGACATCTTTAGGCAAAACAGAATAGACCTCATTAAGGCCATTTTTGGCGCACTTTAAAACTTCACCTTTGTTGGAAGTGTAAGTTGTCCACAAAAGTTCAGAGTTAGATCCAACGAGCGCCGCTTTAAAGGTGGTCGACCCTGCATCAATTCCTAAAAACACAGGTCCCGAATAATCTTTTAAACTTCCTTTTCTAACAACTTCCTTGTCGTGGCGATTTTTAAATTCAACATAATCCTCTTCAGTTTCAAAAAGCGCAGGAAGCCTTCCCACTTCAGATGCTTGGACATTGCCAACTTCCTCGAACCTTTTCAATATATCGCTAAGTGAAATTGGCGTTTTGCACTCCTCTTTTGCAGCAATTGCGCACCCCTTAGCAACGAATAAGTGAGCATCTTTTGGAACAATTCTTGCAGTCTCATCCAAATCTAGAGTCACATAGAAACGCTTTCTTAGTTCTGAGAGGTATTGCAAAGGACCTCCCAAAAAAGCAACATTTCCTCGAATCGGTCTTCCGCAAGCAAGCCCCGAGATAGTTTGAGTTACAACGGATTGAAAAATTGAAGCAGCTATGTCTTCTTTCTTTGCCCCCTCATTTAGCAAGGGCTGAACATCCGTCTTTGCAAAAACTCCACACCTTGAAGCAATTGGGTAAATCACTTCATGAGTTTTAGCTAGCTCATTTAATCCAGCAGCGTCTGTGTCAAGCAAAGTTGCCATTTGATCTATGAAAGCACCAGTTCCACCAGCGCATGTGCCATTCATCCTTTGTTCGATTGAATGGTCAAAATAAACGATTTTAGCATCTTCTCCACCGAGCTCAATGGCAACATCAGTTTCAGGAATAAATGTCTCAACTGCAGTTTTATTTGCTATAACTTCTTGAATAAAAGGAATGTTCAAACTTTCAGCAAGAAGAAGCCCCCCTGAGCCAGTTATAGCGATCACCATTTGCTCATCAACAAATTTCTCTTCAGCTTCTTTGATAACACTTTTAACAGTTGCTCTAACATCAGACTTATGGCGCTTATAAATGCTCCATAAAACCTCAAGATCATCATTTAAAATGGCGCACTTAACTGTTGTTGAGCCAACATCAATTCCAGCCATTAAACAATTATTCGTCATCTTTTTTAAATTACCTTCTTTTAACTTAAATCATATTCATTTGCGCGCTCGTTGCGTTATACCAATGCTCCCAATTAGGAGGGCAATATTTTTTTGCAGCCTCTATTGAAATAGTATAGCCATATCCTCTAGAAAGTCCTCTAACGTGGGCATAAATTGCTTCTTCCCAATTGCTCCATGAAACATATCCCCACCCCCACGCGTTATAGGGTCTAAAACAATAAAGCCCTTTCGAACTCTCTGTGTTCGATATAGCGGGACTCCACCTTGGATCCACTCCATAATCCCAAGCAGCACTCGCAAAAGTTGTCCCTTGCCCAGCGAGCGGAGATCCTGCAAGATAGCGATCAATTCGCGCTGCCCATTGGTTAACGAAAGCAGTTTTGTCACTTGACCAATCAGCTCCATCATCCTTTGGAGGAGAAACGCTTCCGCCCGAAGAGGAAGACCCACTATCAGAGCTTGCTTGCGCCGCTTGTTGTTGTTGTTCCTTTGCAGCTTGCTTAGCTTGCTCTGCCTCTGCTGCAGCTTTTTCTTGAGCTTTACGTTGAGCTTCTTCTCTTGCTGCTTGCGCTTGTTCTAACGCCGTTTTTGCCTCCGTTGCAGCTGCGTCTGCTTCAACTTTTTGAGTCTTTAGTTCGTTAGCACTAGCATCAAGCTCATTTTTCATCTCACTCATCAATTTAAGCTCTGTTACATTTCGATCGTGGATGTGCTCAATATAATCAAAATTCTTAATTGCAGTGTCAAGATCTTCTATTCCCAAAAGCCAATCTAAAAGAATTGAGAATTTGGAATTTAAGAAATAAAGCTCTCTTAAAGCGCTAGATGCTCTAGTTTCTTGAGCAGGAATCAATTCACTAAGCTCGTTGATCCTTGATTCTTTTTCGCTAATTTGTTGATTTAACTCGACACTTCTTTTATAAGCTTCTTCATATTCCTTCGAAGATTGCTCTATTTTCGTTTGGAATTCATCAGCAGTCGCATCAATGTTTTCTGTTATCGCATAAGAAACTTGCGATGATGCAAAAGAGGATAAAAGAAAAGCAAACACTAAAGACAAGGCAAAAGCAATTCGCAATATCCTAGCTTTTAAGCTGTTAGCACGTTTTAGTTGCATAAACACCTATTATACTAAAAATTAAACCCTTGAATTTAATTTCGAGGAAGAGGAGACATCGCTCGTTAGATCCTTAAAATTTGCATTCTTAAACTCAAATTGAGCAGCAAGACCAATCATCGCAGCGTTATCCCCGCAAACCTCCTTGGGAGCAACAACAAATTCGATTTTTAGCTCCTCACACATTTTCTTATATCCGTCTCGAAGAAGCGAATTTGCGGCAACTCCCCCTCCAAAACAAAAAGTATTTGCGTGAACTTTTATGCAAGCATCCTTAGCTTTTGTAACTTGAACATCGCAAATGCTCTTTTCAAATGAAGCGCAAATGTCACGCATATCTTTAGTTGTTAAAACGCTTCCGCGTCCTGCATTCTCGTTTATTTCTTTTAACTTTTCTATTTCTAAGATAACTGCAGTCTTTAAACCTGACAAACTCATCTTTAAATCATGAGAGTGCAAAAGCGGACGTGGCAAGGAAATTGCATTTGGATCCCCATTTGCTGAAAGCGAAGAAATCTCAGGACCTCCCGGGTAAGGCAACCCTAGAGACCTTGCAATTTTGTCATAAGCCTCACCTACTGCATCATCTATCGTCCCGCCTAAAACTTCATATTCTCCCCAATTTTTGACCAAAACGAGAAGAGTGTTTCCTCCGGAGATCAATGAAGCGACGGCAGGGAATTTAATTTCAGTCTTTGACAATTTGTTAGCGAAAAGATGACCAATCAAATGGTCAACAAAAATTAGAGGCTTTTTTGCCGCCCAACAAACTCCTTTTGCAAATGCAACGCCTACGACTAGCGAGCCCACGAGTCCAGGGTTAGAAGTCACTGCAATTGCGTCGATCGCGTCAAAAGACGAAAGCCCGACTTGTGACAATGTCTCAAAAGCGACTTGCGAGATTACCTCTATATGCTTTCTGCTCGCAATCTCAGGAACAACTCCCCCGAAACGTGCATGAAATTTTGCAGAAGAAGAAACAACAGACGACAAAACTCTATCTTTGCCATCAACAATCGCTCCTGCAGTTTCATCGCAAGACGACTCGATTGCAAAGATAAGTGGACGACTTGCGCCGCTAAAATCTGCATCCTTAGGTTCAATTTCAAATTTACTCGCGTTTGAAAACTCGCTTATATCCCTCTTAAAAGAGACAGCATCCTCATCCCCATAAAAGTTTTTACGAACGCAAACTTTGTCAAATCCTGCCTTTTCATAAAATGAAATCGCATCTAAATTTGAAGTCCTAACCTCTAAGATGACATCATCGACGCCTAAATTTCTTAGTGTTTCGAAACCAAACTTTAGAAGAGCTTTAGCGATCCCATTTCGTCTAAAATTTTCATCAACGCAAATTTTTAAAAGGTCTGCGCTGTCCCCAGAGTAAGAAAAACCAGCATATCCTAGAATTTTTTTATCTTTGATCGCTTTTAGCCAAATCCTAGAAGGGGATTTTATATCGTCTTCTAAATTAGAACAGCTCCATGCGTCCCTTTCAAAATTTTGAGCTTCTAGAGCCTCTATTTCTTTGCAATCTTTTACCTCACATGGAAAAACTAAAACGCTTTCACTTGAATCGCCTTGAACACCACTGACTAAATTCTTAGATTGATTATTTCTAATCTTAGAAATTTCATTTTCTTCAGCGTCTGAAAGACGAGTGTATATTGGCAAAACTCTTCCAGGGTCACCCGCCATATCAAGGTTTTGTTTTAATAAAGATAGCAAACTTTCTCCTGTTGGATACCAATAGGATTCATCCGCTAACTCAAACTTATCTTTAAATTCCCCGGAGAATTTAACAAGCCCATCTCCTGCAACAAGGACGCTTTTACTCAAAGTGTTAGTTTCTAAATAATCCTTTGGCTTGACGACGCAATCTGCGTTTTTTCGAATAATCTCATCTTTTTTAATTTCGTATAAAACAGGGTAAACCTCTCCTCGCATAGCATCTGCGACAACAAGAAGCTCGCCACAATAACCTTTAAGCCTAGCATTTTCAGCAATCGCATCCAATGTGGACATCCCAAGCAAGGGAACATTTAGCGCTGAGCATATCCCCTTCGCGCTTGCAAGCGCAATTCTAACACCTGTAAAAGACCCAGGGCCGCGTCCAACTCCAACTATCTCTATGTCAGAAACGTTTAAGCAGTTTCGTTTGAAGCATTCATCAATTAAAGGAAGCAATTTTTGGTTCGACTCCCTTTTGGAATCGACAGAAATCTGCTCGATCAAAGAAACCTCACCGCTACCGGGGTTAATTTTAGAGACGCCGATTATAACTTTTTCGTTCGATGTGTCAAAAACAAGTGCAAGTTTATCGCTCATTACTTTGCCCTCGCTAAAAACTTTGACCAACGCTCAGAATAAGAGGCTGGCTCTATAATTCGCGGACTGTCTCCTTGACCGGTAAATTGAAGTCTTAACGCATCCTTAGGCATGCAATCAATGAAATTAGAGGCCCACTCTATAAATGAAACTCCATCCCCAGGATTAAAGCCACACTCATCAAACCCAATTTCTGAGAGCCTGTCCTCGCTCTCTAGACGATATAAATCAAAATGGTAAATTTTAAAATTTTTGTTGACCTCATAAGTGTTTAAAAAACAATAAGTTGGGCTTGTTATTTCATCTATAACTCCAAGGTGTCTCCCAACAGCTTTTACTAACTCTGTTTTCCCGCTTCCAAGATCGCCATCTAACAAAATTGTGTCGCCTAAGGTTAGTTCTTTAGAGAGCTTATTGGCGAAATTGTCGAGTTGATCTATATTTGAAATAACGAATTCCAAATTTATATCCACTCTAACGATTCTTTTGCTTTAAACACGTTTCTTAACAAAATGGAAGTGGTAACACTCCCAACGCCACCAGGAACAGGGGTTATAGCCTCGACGATCGGCTCAACTTCTTCAAAGTCAACATCTCCTGTCAATTTTCCATCTTTTCCAATGTTAGTGCCAACATCGATAACAACCTGCCCACGTGAAAAAAACTCTTTACCAAAAGCATTAGCTTTTCCTGTTGCTAAAACAACAATGTCCGCGCTTTTAGTTATGCTAGACAAATTCTTGGTCTTAGAATGCGCAACAGTGACAGTCGCGTTTTTGTCTAGCATCATCGAGGACAATGGTTTTCCTACTACTTTAGACCTCCCAACAATAACAACATTTTTGCCTTCAACGCCTATGTCATAAAAGTCAAGAATCTCTAAGACGCTTTGCGCAGTTGCAGGAGAAAATTTATGAGCTGCATCAACATATATCCTAGCTGCGTTTTTATCAGCAACGCAATCAATATCCTTATCAGCAGGCATGCAATCATCTAGAATATATGGTCTTATTTCGCGTGGCAAAGGTTTGAAAACTAAAATTGCGTCCACTTGTTCGTCATCAGCAGCTCTTTTCAATTCTTGTGAGAATATTTCACTATTGACACTCTCAGCAAAATGAAGTTGTTTAATTTCTATGTTGTTTTCTTTTGCTTTCTTGATAATCATTTTTTCATATGAAATGCTCCCGCTATCATTTGTTGCTCGAATAAGCAAAAGACATGGATTTAAGTCCACGCCTGCAATTCTCTCATAAATTGCATCAGCAACAGGTTTTCCGAGAAGCAATTTTGCCATATTAAATTAACCTAAAAGCGCCAAGTTGATCCGCAATTTTTGAATAAATTGCGTCAGCCTTTTGACATCCTTCATCGCACATAGAGTCAGCCAATAACTTATACTTTTTTGCCAACTCATCGCTTTTGAAAAGTTTAACGTTCTCATAAACATTTAAGCTTGCGCAAACAAGCGATGCCTTAGCAAGCAAAACCCCACATCCAACGTCGCTTATTGTCATCTTTGAACATAAATCACTAACAAAATCACACTCATCAATTACTAAAAGGGATTTTTGCATAATTTCAAATGGCACATCACATGCACAAACCAAGGCATCATCAACCTTTTTGTCGCGGATCTCTCCTTTGGGCAACCTCATAGCTTTTAGAACTGGTTCAAAGGATTTAGTGTCGGCATCAACCAAGAATAAAAGATCGCTCGTCACATCATTGAGCCGATTAATCGACTCGCCAAGTTGCGCTTTAACATTTTTAAAGCTGTCATTTGCGTAAGTCAAATTTCCAGCCATCGCAGCGCATGCACCGCCCAATGCGGCGCAATAAGCGCTAGCAGATCCTCCCCCTGGAGAAGGCTTCCCCTCGCTTAAACGCTCTATAAAACTTGTGTCTATCGTCATGTCCATTTTTAAATTACCTCTTTAAAAGAGCCCACTGATCTTGCCATCTTCGTCAACATCTATTTTTTTAGCGGCAGGGTTTTTACCCAAGCCCGGCATCGTCATAATTGAGCCTGCTATGGCAACAACAAAACCAGCTCCATTTGAAACTTTAACATCTCTAATTGTAATGTCAAAATCTTTTGGAGAGCCTAAGAGCTTTGGGTTATCACTGAACGAATATTGAGTTTTTGCAATGCAAACAGGCATTTTGTCGCAATCGATTTTGTGCAATCTATCCAAAGATTTCAAAGCTTTCGCTTCAAAGACAACATTTTTCGCATGATATATTTTTTTAGCTACAGCTTCAATCTTTTGTTCTATAGTCAACTCATTAGAATATGCGAACTTAAAAGTCTCTTTCCCTCTTCCTTGATCGTCACCATTTTCGCAAATCTTAATTACTTTCTTTGCCAAGTCGACTCCGCCCGCTGATCCCTTTTCCCAAACTTCACTCAAAGACACATCAATGCCCTTCTTTTCACAAAAACTTTTGACAAAGTCAATCTCAGCGTCAGTGTCGGTCGGAAACGCATTTATAGCCACTACGCATGGCAAACCATAAACCTCTCTAATGTTGTCTAGGTGTGCATCAAGGTTTTCTATTCCTGATTTAAGAGCATCGAGATTTTCCTCAGTTAAATCATCGACTTTAACTCCCCCATGGAACTTCAAAGCTCTTATTGTTGCAACTAAAACAACGGCGCTGGGTCTCAAATTAGCAAGTCTGCATTTAATGTCTAGGAATTTTTCTGCACCTAAGTCAGCTCCAAATCCTGCCTCTGTTATGCAATAGTCAGAAAGACTTAGCGCTGCTTTTGTTGCAATGACGGAGTTGCACCCATGAGCAATGTTTGCGAAGGGACCTCCATGAACTATTGCAGGGTTTCCTTCCAAAGTTTGCACTAAGTTAGGGGCAATAGCATCTTTTAGCAAAGCGCACATCGCTCCTTGAGCTGAAAGATCTTTGGCATAAACAGGGTCTCCTGACATGTTATAGCCAACAATTATGTTTCCCAAGCGCTCCTTTAGATCCTTTATTGAGTTTGCAAGACAAAAAATAGCCATAACCTCACTTGCAACTGTTATATCAAAACCATCTTCTCTTGGAACGCCATTCGCGCTTCCCCCAAGACCGTCGACTATATATCGAAGTTGCCGATCATTCATGTCCACTGCACGCTTCCACGTTATGTTCTTTACGTCAATTCCAAGTTCATTTCCGTTTTGGATGTGAGCATCAATCATCGCTGCAAGAAGGTTGTTAGCAGCCCCTATTGCATGAAAATCGCCGGTAAAATGAAGGTTGATGTCCTCCATAGGAACAACTTGAGCATGACCTCCGCCAGCAGCACCTCCCTTAATTCCAAAAACAGGTCCAAGCGATGGTTCGCGAAGAGCACAAATTGCTTTCTTTCCACATTTGTTAAAAGCGTCAGTCAAACCGACTGTTGTCGTTGTTTTTCCTTCTCCTGCTGGCGTTGGGTTTATGGCACTAACTAAAATTAAATGCCCATCATTATTTTGTTTTTGAACTTCCTTTAGATAATCAAGGTTGATTTTTGCTATATACTCGCCATAGGACTTTAAGTTGTCGCTCTCTATTCCTGCACTTTTTGCAACGGTGGAAATGCGATTCATTTCACATTCTTGGGCAATCTCAATGTCACTTTTGTAATTCGCCATAATTTAGAAAACCTCCTCGTCGTGTTAAGGGATGTGGATGTGGTTTCAACTAAATGCTTGAATTAAGTATAATCTCTAGTCCCTTCAACGTTAATGTCGAATCGGTAAAATCTATAGAATTGCATTCATTTGCAACAAGATTTAAAAACCCGCCTGTAGCAACAACTTTTATGTCGTCTTCTTCATTTTTAAATTTTTCTTTAATCCTCTTTATAAGACCATCAACTCTCGCCGATTCGCCATATATAAGTCCGCTTTGAATCGCTTCTTCTGTTGTTTCGCCTAACAAATCTATTGGCTTTTCTAATCTAACATCGCTAAGTTTTGCTGCTGAATAACTCAAGCCTTTCATCCCGCTAAAAACGCCAGGCATTAAAATACCACCGCAAAACTCTCTTTTTGAATTGACGAATTCAATGTTTGTTGCTGTCCCAAAATCAACAACAATAATCGGCGCTCCATACAACTCGATCGCGGCAACACAATCTGCTATGCGATCTGATCCAACGATAGATGGATCATCGACTAAAAATTTTAGGTAAGGTTTTGCGAGGTCATATGTGCAAAATAGAGGCTCAACTCCGCACACATTATTAGTTGCATCCTTCCACTCTTTATCTTTGTCAGGAACTACGCAAGAAATCATCGCTGCGTCACATTCAAAAGCTGGCGCTCCTTCCAAAAAACTTTTCGCATCACAATCGGTGATTGCGCGAACATGCTGTTTTATAACACCTTGCTCACTAATTGCTGCGCAAGTGTCCGTGTTTCCTATGTCAACCAATAAATTAGCCATCGTCGCGAATTTCTAGTAGCTTATTTAAGGTATTTTTATCAATTGCAGACTTTATTGTCGACCTTGCCTGAGGCTTCAAAGGTTCGCTTTGCTCAACATCTTCTTTTAGAGTTTTACACTCCTTGCAAAATTCATTTGCGCTCATTCTTGCAACTCCGTGCCCCATGACAGAATTTTGAACGCTCGCATCACTAGAAACGACTGTAACATCATATCCTTTTTGCCTTAAGTTAACGGCCATGTTTATAATAGTTTGATCAGCGTCAACCCCTTTTTTTGAAAAAATTACGTCAACTCCGCCTACACTCATCCTCTCACCTTTTGAAAGGATATTTTCTGTCCCATCGAAAACGATAGTTGCCTCGATGTTCCTCCCAGACACAAGAGCGACGTCGTTAATAAGCGTGTCGCGCGCAAAATTGAAAAAATCATCAGTCCAATCTGGAGTTGTTAAGTTTGAATAGCCGTCCCCACAACGAAGAACGTTATAGCCATCAACAATAAGAATTTTTCTATTTCTTCCCATTTTGTCTTACCCACTCATACATAAAAACTGTTGAAGCTTGCGCGACATTAAGCGATGATATAACTCCTAATTGAGGCAATTTGAAGGTGTCATCGCAATTCTTTAGAACAAGCTCAGATATCCCCTTCTCTTCATTTCCAAGGACAATTGCAATGTTGCCTATTAAGTCAGCCTCCCAAAGCAAGTTGTCTGCATGTTCACTTGCTCCAACAACCCAAAAACCTAAATCTTTTAATTTATCTAACGTTCTTACCACGTTAGAAACTTGCACGATAGGCAAATGAGAAATCGCTCCAGCCGATGTTTTAAAAACAGAGCTTGTGACGCTAACACTCCTTGAGTTAGGAATAACAACACACAAAGCTCCTGCGCTCTCCGCGCTCCTTATAATTGCGCCGAAATTGCCAACGTCTGTTATGTGGTCGCAAACAACAACTAATGAAGGTTGCTTTTCTTTAGCACTATCTATAACTTCATTTAAAGTCGAATAACTAAAGCGAGAAACTTCAGCCACTATGCCTTGCGTGTTTTCATTTTTAAAAGATGCGCTAAACTCTTTTTTGGTAAGTCTCTCGAGATGAATGTCCCTCTTTTTTGCTTCATTAAAAATGCGCCGAAGAACAGAGTCAATCTCAAGGGAGTCTAAAACATAGATGCATTTCAAATTGAGCCTCGAATTTAAAGCTTCTAAAATAGGCCTTTTGCCAAAAATTAAATCTTGTTTACGCTCACTCTTCAAACTAAGAAATTTGCAAAATTAAAAATCGCTAAAAATATCATCAGCGCCATTCTTTAGGCTTGACAACTTTGACATAGCACTGTCTAATTTGTCCTTCAATTGTCCTGCATCCATCTCGCCTCTTCTATTGGAGCTCCTAACCTTAAACTCCAACTTACCTGCCTCAATTCCTTTCTTTCCGACTATTATTTGAAGCGGCCAGCCGATTAAATCAGCATCAGCAAATTTAACTCCAGGGCGCTCAGATCTGTCGTCTAAAATAGTCTCAAATCCACAAGCGTCGCAATCCTCTGCTATCTTTCTTGCGGCATCTAAAACAAAATCTTCTTTTCCCAAAGCTAAAACGCAAATGTGGGCAGGAGCGACAGATATTGGCCACTTAATTCCATCCTCGTCGTTGTGTTGTTCAACGATTGCAGCAAGTGTTCGTGTTACTCCTATTCCATAACATCCCATTATAAAAGGTTGCTGTTTGCCATTTTCATCAAGGTAATATGCTTGCATCGACTCCGAATATTTAGACCCAAGTTGAAATACTTGGCTAACCTCAATTCCTCTATCTTCCTCCAAAGGCTTCCCGCAGCATGGGCAAGCATCGCCAGGTTTGACAACGCACAAATCTGCCCATTCGTCAACTTTAAAATCAACGCCGACTTGAGCTCCAACAAAATGATAGCCTTCCTCATTTGCGCCAACGATCCATCTATCAACATTTTTAAGCGATCTATCAGCTATTACTTTAATTCCATTCGGAAGTCCAACGGGTCCCATAGAACCTTTATGCAGCCCCAAGTTGATCATTTCTTCGTCGCTTAATATCTCAAATCCTGGAATGACGCGCGCAGCTTTTATTTCGTTTACCTCATGATCCCCAGGAACAAATAAAACAAAAACTTCCCCATCTTCAGATTTCCCAGACAACGCCTTCATCGTTTGATTTTCGTTAACATTTAAAAAGTTAGCTAAGTCTTCAATTGTGTGGACTCCAGGAGTTGAAATCTTTTCAATTTTGTCCGCTTCATACTCGCATGCTTCACAAACACACTCTCCAGCTTCTACATTTGCAGCATACCCACATTTGCAATGAACAAGTTGAGCTTCCCCTGCATTCGCAAGAGCCATGAACTCTGTTGTCACCTTTCCACCAATTTGGCCTGAGTCAGCTTCAACACCCCTCCACTCAAGACCGCACCTATCACAAATAACTCCATAAGCAACGCTCATCTCGTCATAAGTGGCTTGCAAAGATTCTTGAGAGGAATGAAAAGAATAAGCGTCCTTCATTATGAACTCTCTGCCTCTAAGAAGTCCAAAGCGTGGGCGAATCTCATCTCTATATTTAGTTTGAATTTGATATAAATTGCATGGCAATTGTTTATAGGAATTAAGTTCATTTTTAACGAGGTTTGTTATAACTTCCTCATGAGTTGGCCCTAAACAATACATATGATCGTGTCTGTCAACAAGGCGCATCAACTCTGGACCATAATCATCCCACCTGCCAGACTCCTGCCAAAGATCAGCAGGTTGCAAAGCGGGCATCAAAATTTCTTGTGCGCCAGTTGCGTTCATTTCTTCGCGAATAATTTGCTCAATTTTATGAAGCACCATCTGCCCCAAAGGCAAAAATGTGTAGATGCCGCTAGACGTCTTTCGAAGATAGGCACCGCGAGTTAAAAGTTTGTGCGACACAATATCGCAATCGCTTGGCGTTTCTTTTAGAGTTGGCGCATAAAGCTTTGACATTAATTTATAACCTGCCATTGAATTATTACCTTTCATTTATCCGAATTCAAAATGACCTAGAGCAGGTCAATTTGCTCTTTTAGAGAATTAACAATCTCATCTTCATTAACTTTTTTAATTATTTTACCATCTTTGAACAAAACTGCGCTTCCTTTACCGCAAGCCACCCCGACGTCAGCGTCAGCCGCCTCTCCTGGGCCATTAACAACGCACCCCATAATTGCAACTTTAATTGGTTTTGTCTCCTTCGACAACATGTCTTCAACTTTTTTAACGATATTGATAAGATCAACTTGAGTTCTTGCACAAGTTGGACAACTTATAATCTCAACGCCACGGCGCCGAAGGTTAAGGGCGCTTAAAAGTTGCCAAGCAGCTCTAACTTCAACTTCGGGATCATCCGTTAACGAAATCCTAATTGTGTCTCCTATCGACTCATTGAGCAAAATTCCCAATCCAGTCCCTGATTTAATTAAACCTTGAAATGCACTTCCAGCCTCGGTAATTCCAATATGAAGAGGAACCGCAGGCATTAACTTAGAAAATTGCTCATTTGCTTTGACTGTTGATGTTACATCGTGAGCCTTAATGCTGACGACAAAATTGTCAAAATCGCACTCATCAGATAAAAAATCGCAATAATTTTTGGCAGATAAGCACAATTTTTCCTCGAAAGAGATGTCATTTCTATACGAGATTTCTTTGTCTAAAGATCCAGCGTTAACGCCGATTCTAATCGCGCAACCCTGCCTCTTGCAACATTTTACTACCTCACTAGTTTTCTTAAATCCGCCTATATTTCCTGGATTTATCCTAATTTTTGCTGCTCCTGCCTCAGCAGATGCGATTGCCATCTCATAGTCAAAATGAATGTCAGCAACAACAGGAATCGGGACGTTTTCAATTAGAGAGGTCAACGTTTTAAGTGCCTGTTGATTAGGAACCGAAAATCGAATAACTTCACACCCCGCCTCAACACATGAGAGCGCTTGCGAAACGTTACCATCGGTGTCAGCGGGCATTTTGTTTAACATCGTTTGGACAACAATTGGATTGCCTCCCCCAATCTTTACGTCCTTAGAGGGAGAATGCAAAGTGATAACTTTAGTTGCGCTTGACAAAACTAAAAAACTATCCTCCTAAAATAAAGCGTTGCACATCTTGTCCAAGAGTTACGACAAACAAAACGAGCAAAAGGCAAACTCCAAGCGCAGAGATCACTGTTGTAACTTTTTCAGGAACCTCACGTTTTGTTATTTTCTTAATAACTTCAATCAAGAAAAGTCCGCCATCCAAAGGCGGAATTGGAATTAAATTCATAAGACCTAGGGAAGCAGAAATCATTCCCATAAACAATAAGGCTTCGGAAAGTCCTCTTGAAAAATAGTCGCTTGAAAGATATGCGATGCCAACGATGCTTGTCGATTGAGAAACAGTCTCAGCAGTTGTCATTGGGTTTAAAAGACTTAAAATCGCTTGAATAGTCATAATGATATATGTAAAACCTGCTTGAATTGAACGCAGAGGGTCGGCAGTAAAATGCGTAATTTGCCCATCTTCGCCTTGAATATCAACTCCGATCACCGAATAAACAAAAACAAAAGCTAACATTGCAAAAATCAAGTTAACAGCAATCCCAGCAAGGACAATGAAACTTTTTTGCCAAAACTTTTTGGAGCGATATTGCTTATTATATTCACTTTCGAAAAGCTCATCTGCGCTCGAAAATGAAATTGGTTTTCCTTGCGCCTCATAAGTTCTATAAATGTTAAACTTGTCACTTGTCTTTGGGTCGCTAACGCATCCCCATTGAACAAGCTCATCTAAACACTCCTCTGCCTCTTTAACATCAATGCCAGCGTCGAGGGCAACTTGCTCTATCAAAACCTCTCCACGGCTATAAACGCTAGCTAAAACATCCTTTAACTTTGGGTGAAGAGGAGCTCTTGTCATTCCGCAAACTCTTGCATATCCTCCTAAGGGCACGCAAGTAACTCCAAATTTTGTTCCTTTGAACTTAAAAGATAAGTTAGGTCCCGGAAGCCCAAGCATAAACTCCGTTACCCTAACGCCAAAAGCTTTCGCACATAAAAAATGGCCACCCTCGTGAATGAACACGAGGATGCCAATTGAAATGATTGCACTAATTATTACAGGCATATATTCATTATAGAAAACTAAAGCAAAAATTATCCTACTTTACAACTTCAGCTCTATATTCGCCATCAACTACATCAATCTTTATAGTTTGCCCATCGACAACTTCGCCATTAACAATCTTTGAAGCAACTTTATCAACAATGACTTTTTGTATTAAACGCTTCAAGGGTCTTGCTCCATAAACTGGATCAAAACCGTCAATCGCAAGAGAATCCAAAGCGCCAGGAGTTACCTCCAATTTGATGTTCCTGTCAGCAAGACGATCTCTTACCTCTTGAAGTTGCAAATTCGCTATCGGCTCGATTCCATCGATAGAAAGTTCTTTGAAAGTTACTATGTTGTCGATCCTATTTAAGAATTCAGGTCTAAAAGTTGAGGATAGTGCATCTTGCATTTTGTTGGTAAATTCAACCATTCTCTTCGCTGCATCTTCAGGCGTCATATTTAACATATCCTCGGCAACATCTCCCATTGTTTGGTTGCTCGCTTGAGCTTCCTCTTGAATGATTTGAGAGCCGATGTTGCTTGTCATAATTATTATCGTGTTTTTAAAATTAACAACTCTGCCTTGCCCATCAGTTAATCTTCCATCATCAAGAACTTGCAACAAAACATTAAACACATCAGGATGCGCCTTCTCAATTTCATCTAGCAAAACGACAGAATAAGGTTGGCGCCTAACTGCCTCCGTCAATTGACCACCCTCGTCATATCCAACATACCCAGGAGGAGCTCCAATTAAGCGTTGAACAGAAAACTTCTCCATATATTCACTCATGTCGATTCTGACCATAGCTTTTTCAGAATCAAATAAATAATCCGCCAAAGCTTTAGCGAGTTCTGTTTTCCCAACTCCCGTTGGACCTAAGAAAAGGAAGCTTCCAATAGGTCTGCTCGGATCAGAAAGACCTGCTCTATTTATTCTTATTGCAGTGCTAACTGAATCTATCGCCTCGTCTTGTCCAATAACGCGCTTCTTTAGAACTTCTTCGATGTTCTTTAACTTTTCAAGCTCGCCTTGCATCATCTTAGACACAGGAATTCCAGTCCACGTGCTAACAACCTCAGAAATCTCTTCTTCTGTCACTTCCTCTTTTAAGATCGCGCCCGCATCTTGCGATTCCTTTAATTTTTCTTCTGCAACTTTTAGCTTCTCTGAAATTTCTGGAATCTTTGAATATCTAATTTCGCTAGCTTTCGTTAAGTCACCTTCGCGAGTCGCCCATTCTTCCTCTTTTTGAGCTGCCTCTAAATCTGACTTCAAATTTTGAACATTAACTATAACGTCCTTCTCGTTTTTCCACGAAGCTTTTTGACGATCTAGCTCATCTTGTGCTGACGCAATATCCTTTCTTAGATCTTCCAGTCTCTTCTTTGACGCATCATCGGTTTCCTTCATCAAAGCTTGCTCTTCAATTTGCATTTGCGTCACTTGTCGCTCTTTTAGATCGATGTCTTCAGGCATCGAATCGATCTCTATCCTAAGTTTTGAAGCAGCCTCGTCCATCAAATCTATCGCTTTATCAGGCAAGAATCTGTCTGATACATAACGATCAGACAACTCAGCAGCTGCAACAATCGCTCCGTCGGTGATCCTAACGCCATGATGAATCTCATACTTTTCTTTTAAACCTCTCAAAATAGCGATTGTTTCTTCAACGTTCGGCTCGCTTACCATAACTGGTTGAAATCTTCTTTCTAAAGCAGCGTCTTTCTCAACATATTTTCTATATTCGTCTAAGGTTGTTGCCCCTATCGCATGAAGTTCGCCTCTCGCTAAAGCAGGTTTTAGCATGTTCCCTGCGTCCAAAGATGAGTCTCCGCCAGCTCCCGCGCCAACGATAGTGTGCAACTCGTCAATAAATAAAATTACTCTGCCATCAGAGTTCTTCACTTCGCGAAGAACACTTTTGAGTCTGTCTTCGAACTCTCCTCTATATTTCGCTCCAGCCATCATAGCGCCTAAATCCAAAGAAATTATGTCGCGGTCTTTTAGAGAAGTTGGAACATCCCCTGCAACAATTCTTTGAGCCAAGCCTTCAACTATCGCTGTTTTTCCTGTTCCAGGCTCCCCAATTAAAACAGGATTATTTTTAGTTCTTCTCGAAAGAACTTGAATGGTTCTCCTTATCTCTTCTGATCTTCCAATAACTGGGTCAAGTTTTCCCTCTCTGGCAGCTTGTGTTAAATTTTGCCCATATTGCTCAAGCGACTCAAACTCTGTTTTCTCTGTTTGAGAAGTGACTCTTGTGTCTCCCCTGAGCTCTTCATAAGCTTTCTCAATTGTTTTTCTCGTTATGCCATTCTCAACCAAGAGTTTGCCTGCCGCACCCTTATCCTCAGTAAGCGCGATAAGGAGATGTTCAGTCGTTGCATAGCTGTCTCCTAGCTTCTCAGCGATCTTTACAGCATTATCAACAATTGACACAAAAGAAGAGCTTGGAATCGCCATCGGAAGGGCGCTTCCTGTTGCCTTTGGCAACCTTTTTATCTCCTCGTCAACATTGTTTTTCAAAATTTCAGGATCAGCACCAATCCTTTTTAGGATCGATGAAATGTTATTTTCGCCAGCATCCAAAAGTGCCTTTAGTAAATGGACAGGTTCGATGCTAGATGAATTTGCATCTCCTGCCACACTCATAGAGGCTTGAAATGCTTCTTGCGCAGTTACGCTTAACTTATCTATACGCATAAATTTGCCTCTCTTTCTTATAAATAAAATTCAATAAATTACTCGTCAATAAAATAAATCCTTGGTATGTCGCTAGTTTTCACAATAGAAACTCCAACAGATGACCTTTGATTAGAAGGCCCTATTTGAGTGAAATGTTGAGAAAGCCTTTGAATCTTTTTGTGCAAATCATCAAGTTTTTTCTCAGATTCCACTAAGGCAGCCTCGCTCTCTTCAAGTTTACTTTGCAACGTTAAAATCCTCATAACGCCCGCTAGGTTTATGCCCTCATCAGTTAACTCACCAATCAAAGACAAACGGTCAAGGTCTGCTTGCGAATACATCCTCGTGTTACCGTGAGTCCGCTTAGGACAAATTAGCCCCTTTTGCTCATAACTTCTAAGAGTTTGAGGGTGAACACCAGCCAACTCAGCCACAACTCCTATTGTGAACATCGGTTTGTGATATGTGTCACTCTTCTTCTTCATCGCTTTCCCTCTTCTTTCCTCCAACAGTGTAAGTCACCATAGCAGGTCGAAGAACTTTTCTTCCGAGTTTATATCCCTTTTGATAAACATCCCTTATCGTCTCTTCAAAAGCTTCTTTGTCCTCAACAGTTCCAACTGCTTGATGGAAAATCGGATCGAAAGGCTCGCCCTCCGGGTTAATTTCCTCCAAACCATGTTTTTCGAGAGAAGAGACAAATTTAGTGCAAATTTGCTTAAATCCATCTAGAAGATCCTTCTCTCCATTCTTATCAGCGTAGTCAAGCGCATGGCTCATATCATCGAGCAACGGGATAAGTTCACTCATCAACTTCTCATTCGCGCGCACTCTCTCATCTGCTCGCTGCTCGTCCATGCGCTTTCTATAATTTTCCCAATCGGCATGAAGGCGCATATATTTGTCTTGCCAATCAATCTCTTCTTTAACTTCTTCTTGTTCTTCTTCTGCGTTCTCTTTTCCGTCCTCAACTTCGTTTTCGTCAAGAGAAGCAGCAAGGTTGTCTTCCTCTAATTTCTCATCTTTTGACTCATCGACATTGTTTCCCGAAGAAGAATCTTCATCCTTTATTTTCTTGTCTTCTAAATCCTTAGACATTGGCTCTCACCTACTCGGATTTTTTGTCTTCATCTACAACTTCAAAGTCAGCATCAATAGTTGAATCGTCTTTGTCATTGCCCGCGTTTGCTCCAGCTCCAGCAGCTCCAGCGGCAACATCACCAGGATTTTGCGGTTGCGAAGCATTGCTTTGATAAACTATTTCAGCAAGTTTATATCCAGCTTGTTGAATTTTCTCGACTCCTGCCTTAATTTTCTCAAGATCGTCAGAGGCAAGTGCGTCCTCACACTCTTTAATCGCATCCTCGGCGTCTTTCTTAACATCCTCAGGAGCTTTATCTCCAACCTCTTCAAGAGTTTGCTTCGTTGCAGCAACGAGCGCATTAGCATTATTCTTTACTTCAACCTCTTCTTTTCTCTTTGCATCAGCATCTGCATTCGCTTCTGCATCCTTGACCATTCTATCTACTTCATCGTCGCTTAGAGCAGTAGATCCTGAAATGGTTATTTGTTGCTCTTTGCCTGTTCCTAAATCCTTTGCAGAAACGTTGACAATGCCATTCGCATCGATGTCGAACGTAACTTCAATTTGTGGAATTCCTCTGCGCGCTGCAGGGATTCCATTAAGTTGGAACCTGCCCAACGTCTTGTTGTCGTTTGCCATAGGTCTCTCACCTTGCAAAACATGAACTTCAACGCTTGTTTGGTTATCAGCAGCAGTTGAATAAACTTCCGTTTTACGAGTTGGGATCGTTGTGTTCCTCTCGATCATCTTTGTCATAACTCCACCATAAGTCTCCACTCCAAGTGAAAGTGGCGTTACATCAAGAAGCAAAATCCCCTCAACGTCTCCGCTCAAAACTCCACCTTGAATTGCAGCCCCCATAGCGACAGCTTCATCAGGGTTAACGCTCATGTTTGGTTGCTTGCCAGTTAATTTCTTAACCAAGTCTTGCACTGCAGGCATTCTTGTCGAGCCACCGATTAAGATAACTTCGTTAAGATCCCCAGCGCTAATTCCAGCATCACTCAATGCTTGCTCCACAGGCTTGCGGCATCTCTCAAGCAAATCCTTAGTTATAGTCTCAAATTCTGTTCTTGTTAGCGTCAAATCAAGATGCTTTGGGCCGTCCGCTCCAGCAGTGATGAATGGAAGATTAATGTTAGTTTGAGTTGTCGATGACAATTCCATTTTTGCTTTTTCAGCTGCCTCTTTCAAGCGTTGCAAAGCCATCTTATCTTCTCGAAGATCGATATTATTCTCTGCCTTGAACTTGTCTGCCATCCAATTGATGATGCATTGATCCCAATCGTCGCCTCCTAGGTGGTTATCACCAGCTGTTGAAGAAACTTCAAAAACGTTATCGCCAAGCTCAAGAACAGAAACGTCAAACGTTCCGCCTCCAAGGTCGAAAACTAAGATCTTCTCGTCTTTGTCATCGCTTTCTGGATTAAAGCCATAAGCAAGAGCCGCAGCTGTTGGCTCGTTGATGATACGCTTGACATCAAGACCAGCAATCTTTCCTGCATCCTTTGTTGCTTGACGTTGCGCATCATTAAAATAAGCAGGAACAGTGATGACTGCCTCTGTTATCTTCTCGCCGATTTGCTTTTCGGCATCAGCCTTCATTTTTTGCAACACCATAGCTGAAATCTCTTCAGGAGTGTAGTCCTTGCCATCGATGTCTACAACACTTCTTCCATCCTTGCCCTTTGAAACTTTGTAAGACACTGTCTTTCTCTCCTCTGAAGTTTCATCATAAGCACGACCAATGAATCTCTTAACGGAAGAAATTGTGTTCTCTGGGTTCGTGACAGCTTGATTTTTTGCAGCTTTACCAACAACCCTCTCACCATCTTTTCTGAAACCCTCAACCGAAGGAGTTGTCCTGTCTCCTTCAGCATTAACAAGAATCTCAGCCTCATTACCTTGCATAACAGCCATAGCTGAATTTGTTGTTCCAAGGTCTATTCCTAAAATCTTTGACATTTTTTGCCTCTTTCTCTCGAGTTTTTTACATGTGCTTTATTCGCACTTTTTTTATTACTGACATTATAATAAAACTTGAGTCTTCATCTGTCAAGTCTTTTTATAAAAAAATTTTATATTTTTTTAAAATTTGTTATTTATATAGATTATGAAAGAAGCAGAGAGTTATAAACACAAGAATTCTCTAGCATATCTTCTTGCAATTTTGTCAACATTAGCAAGTTGCTCTAGAGTTTCAACTTCTTCAAAGTCAATTTTGTCCAAAACATGCGATATGCAAGTTTCAATGTCCAAAAACGAGCATTGATCCTCTCTAAATGCTAAATTTGCAACTTCATTAGCAGCATTTACAACGCATGGCAAAACGCCACCCTTAGCTCCCGCATCGACGCAAAGACCAAGACAGCCAAAAGTCTCAAAATCAGGTTTTTCAAACGTGAGCGTTCCAACATCCGAAAGATCAAAATCGTTCTCGGATTCAAAAGGCGCGTCTTTTCTAGCAGGGTAAGTTAACGAATATTGAATTGGAATCTTCATATCCGTCTTTCCCATATGAGCCTTTATAGATCCGTCTTTGAATTCAACAGCAGAGTGGACAACACTTTGGGGATGTATTAAAACTTCAATGTTATCGAAAGAAACGCCAAAGAGATGGTGCGCCTCGATGACTTCAAGACCTTTGTTAAACAATGTTGCGCTATCTATTGTTATCTTCGGTCCCATTTTCCACGTTGGATGGTTAAGCGCATCTTTAGCTGTCTTTGTTTTAAGTTCGCCTCTCGTCAATCCCCTGAAAGGGCCACCGGAACAAGTTATCAATAACTTAGAAACCTCTTCAATTCTCTCTCCTTGCAAGCATTGAAAAATGGCGCCGTGTTCTGAATCAATTGGAATTAGTTTTGTTGCCCCATCTTTCTTTGAAAGTGGCATCAACAAATCGCCTGCAACAACAAGGGATTCTTTATTTGCTAGACAAAGGCGATCAGCGTAAATGAGACTATGATAGCTGCACTCAACTCCAGCGGCGCCAACCAAAGCATTAACAACATAATCTGGCTCACAATAATCAATAAAAGAAATTAAATCGCTGACTCCAAGGTGCGTGTTCTTAACACCATTTTCGCGTGCTAAGCTCCCTAAAAGGTCTTCATTCGAGCGAGAAGACATTCCAACTATTTCAAATCCGTCGCTAAGGTGCCCTATAACATCAATTGTTTGAGTTCCAATCGATCCAGTGGCGCCAAGAATTAAAACTCTTTTTTTAGCCAAGAGGAACCACTCCAGAAATGATAAACATTATCACTGACGACACGCTTGCTAAGAAAAGTGAATCACATCTATCAAGCAAACCGCCATGTCCAGGCATTACCCAACCAGAGTCTTTAAATCCTGCATTCCTTTTAATCCTGCTCTCTGCAAGATCTCCTAAAACTTGCAAAAGTGCGCTGACAATTCCAAAAAGAATCGACATCCACAACTCTAATTGAACATAAGGCATATATGAGAAGATGACCCAAAAACATGTGCACCCAACGATTCCAGCTAAAAAGCCTTCCCATGTTTTATTTGGAGAAGTTCTTGGAGCTAACTTATGGCGCCCAAACGCTCTTCCGATCAAATATGCAAAAGAGTCGTTAGCACACACACTCAAAAAAATAATTATTAGAACCCAATGAGAAATGCTTGAATTTAAATTTGACGACAAGTACATAAACCCAGATAAAAAACCACCCGTATATACAGCGCCAAAGAAACTAATTCCAACGTCATCAACTTTGGCTTTCATCCAAAAGACATACCAAACAAGCAAAACTAAAAGCAACAGAAAAGTCACGCTAGCGCACCCTTTAAATCCAAAATAATTCATGGCAGGGATATAAGAGACTGCGCCAATAACTCCTATAAGTTCATTTGGAAGCCTCGATTCTTTTCTGACCATGTAGTAGAACTCTTGCGATGATATAAAAGAAATCAAGCAAAGAACGATCATCGTTGTTAAATTTCCAAAATAAAAACTCAAGAGAACCACTGCCAGATAGATCGCGCCAACTAAAAACCTAGTCCAAAAAGAACTCATTTCTTTAATGAAAGTTGGGATATGCTCAGCAATTTTGTCAGCTATGTCAAACTCGTGGCCAGGCTGAGTCATAACAAAGTGATTTGGCTTAATTCCTTTATTTTCGCAATCTTGCTTTACGCTAAGAGCTGCGTTTTTCATCCTTTCGCGCGCTTGTTTAACAGAATCGTTGCTCATTTAAGCTTTCCCAAAACGCCTGCTTCTGTCCATAAACTCAAGTAAACAACGCAAAAAGTCATATCTGTCGAAATCTGGCCATAGAACATCACAACTTACAAATTCTGAGTAGGCAGCTTGCCAAAGAAAGAAATTCGAAAGACGTTTTTCTCCCGATGTCCTTATAATTAAGTCTGGATCTGGAATATCTTTGGTTGATAGATTTTCGCAAATGAGTTTTTCATCGATGTCTGTAACCTCTCCGCTTTGAAAAGATGATGCAATTTTCTTGCATGCCTCAACGATGTCACTTCTGCCACCATAATTGATTGCCACAACCAAACAAAGACCAGTGTTATCTTTTGTTTGCAATTCCGCTCTAACGAAGGCATCTATTGTCTCTTGCGGAAGAGGACTTAAATCCCCGATAGTTTTCACTTTAACATTTTCTGAATCAAGCTCATCAACCTCGGCAAGCATAGTTTTTGCAAACAAATCAAAAAGACCATAGACCTCTTGAGATGTTCTTTTCCAATTTTCAGTCGAAAACGAATAGATAGTTAAAAAATCGACACCTAAATCTGATGCCGTTCTTATCGTTTCTCTTACTGCAGAAATCCCCGCCTTATGACCAGAAAGCCTATTTAGAGCTCTTTTCTTAGCCCACCTTCCATTGCCGTCCATAATGACCCCAATGTGCTTTGGAATTTTGCTTGAATCAAAGGAAGACAAATCGATGTCAGGCGGAACCTCTTTGAATATGTGATCGAAGTCAGCTCTCAATTAATTTAAATTTTAAATTTCCATTAATTCAGCTTCTTTTGACTTTAATGACTCATCAATTTCACTTATATATTTATCAGTTAATTTTTGGATATTATTTTGCTCTGATTTGGCTTCATCTTCAGGTAAATTATCATCCTTCTTTAAAGCGTCAATTGAGTTATTCGCATCTCTTCGAGCGTTTCTAACAGCGATTTTAGCTTCCTCAGAAAGAGATTTGCATTGTTTTGCGAGCTCAATTCTTCTTTCCTCTGTTGGCGTTGGAAAAGGAAGTCGAAGACAAGTTCCGTCGGTATTAGGAGAAATGCCAAGGTCGGACTCTTGAATCGCCACCTCGATTGCCTTTAGTGAAGATTTGTCATATGGTTCAACAACGAGCAAATGCGCATCGGGAGTTTTTATAGCAGCCATTTGATTTACAGGCGTTTTAGTTCCATAATAGTCAACCAAAACTCTCTCTAAGACGTTTGGATTTGCGCGACCAGTCCTAACACTTGCAAAATTTGAATGCAAGTTAGAAATGGCTTTTTTCATCTTCTCTTCCGCTTTGTCTCTAATCTCTGTTGTTGAACTCATAAAATAACACCCTCTTTATAAAAAATTGACGAATAAAAAACAATCTAAGAAACGATAACAGTCCCGACCTCTTCTCCTTGCAAAGCTCGTTTAATGTTTCCATTAACTCCTAAGTTAAAAACGATCATTGGAATGTTGTTGTCCTTGCAAAGCGAAGTTGCTGTTGCATCCATAACATTAAGTTCCATATTAAGAACATCCATATAACTAAGCCTGTTGAATTTCTTTGCATCTGGAAATTTCGCTGGATCCTTGTCATAGACACCATCCACCTTCGTTGCTTTCATCAAACAATCGACCTCAAGCTCACATGCACGAAGTGCTGCTGTCGTGTCAGTAGTCATGTAAGGATTTCCAGTTCCTGCAGCAAGAATGACAACTCTTCCTTTACGCAAATGCCTCTCAGCTCTTCTTCTTATGTAGGGCTCAGCGACCTCTTGCATATTAATCGCGCTTTGAACGCGAGAATAAATTCCAGATTGCTCAAAGGCATCTTGAAGAGCAAGAGCATTCATGACTGTTGCAAGCATTCCAATGTAGTCTGCTTGAGCTCTATCCATCCCCTCAGAACTTCCAGCAAGACCCCTAAAAAAATTACCGCCTCCAATAACAATAGCAAGTTCGATTTCATCATGCATAATCTCGCCAATTTGCTCAGTTATCGCTCTTACTACCTTCGGATCGATTCCAAAACCTTGATCCCCTGCCAAGGCTTCCCCTGACAATTTCAATAAAACTCTCTTATATTTATAACCAGTCACTAAATCTTCCTTTTCTAAGGTTGAATTATTTATTTCTTTTCATCCAAACTATCAACTGCCTCATCAATTGCATTAACGAGGTTATAAACTGGCTTTTCGTTGTCGCCATTCTTTTCTTCTGTAATCCTTAAACTCTCTTTACTCGCGCCCTTTGTTCCAAAGCGGCTTCTAACTTTATTAGCAACACTATTAACAAAATCGACTGGAGCCGATGCAACAGTGTCGATTGACTTTGTCGCGCTAGCCGCCGCTGATGTCATAGTTTTAACGTCTTCCATAACTTCATCAACCCTTAAAAGCTCTAAGTTAAGAGCATCAACAGTTAAACCAACGTTGTCCATCAATGGGTCAATCTTTTTGATTGCTGGCTGAAGATCTTCAGAAACTGTGTTAATTGTCGTAACCGCGCTATCAACCGATTTTTGCAAGTCCTCAACGACAACTCGTGACTTTCTCACCATTATTATCAATTCAACAACAAGAATGATAACAACAATAGCAAGAATGGCATAAAGCCAAGGAAGAATTTGTGTAATAATTTCCATTTTTAATCCTTTAACAAACCTATAACAATGATTTAATTCTACATTAAAACTAAGAATTTTTCTCCTTGAGTCTTCTTATCGATCTCGCCCTTTCTTCTTCCCATCCAACGCCTGAAGTTGAAAAGATTTCACCTTCCTCGATCGAAGGAGGAAGATAGTCCTGCTCAACCCACCCTCCAAAATCGTGAGGATATTTGTAGTCTGGATAATTTTCAGCATCTGGTCTGTGGCGATCCCTAAGGTGGTCGGGAACTTCAACAGATCTGCTTTTCTCTAGAGCGTCAAACGCAGCATCCAAACATCTCTCCGATGAGTTAGATTTAGGGGCAAGTGCAACATACATCGCAGCTTGAGAAAGATTGATTCTGCATTCTGGAAGCCCTATGACTTCCACGGCATGAAAAGCGGCATCCGCGACCAACAAAGCTCTTGGATCTGCATTTCCAACATCTTCTGATGCACAAATCATTATTCGCCTAGCAATAAATTTTGGATCCTCACCTGCATCAAGCATTTTCGCTAGCCAAAACATGGTCGCATCAACATCACTGCCACGCATAGACTTAATAAACGCAGAGATAACATCGTAATGTTGATCTCCGGATTTGTCATATTTTAATATTCTCTCTGGAGCAACGATATTTACGTTTTGCTTTGTTATCTCTTCTCTATTCTCGTATTTTGCTACAAAAGATGCGCCCTCAAGCAAATTAAGGGCAACTCTACCATCCCCATCACAAATGCGAACAATTTCATCTTTAGCATCTTCTTGCAAAAAGAAATTCGATGAAAGACCCTTCTCACTCTTTATTGCTCTATCCAAAATTTTCCTAATGTCTTCTCCGTTGAGCTTTCTTAAAGTTAAAACTTTGCTTCTGCTCAACAATGCGGAATTAACTTCAAAATAGGGATTTTCTGTTGTCGCCCCGATCAAAATAATAATTTTTTCTTCAACAGCAGAAAGTAGCGCATCTTGTTGATTTTTTGAAAATCTATGAATCTCGTCAACAAACAAAATTGTTTTTGTTCCTGAGACTTTTAATCTAGCGCGAGCCTCATCTATAACTCGTCTCAAATCACTAACTCCCCCAGTTAGTGCTGATACAGACTCAAAATGAGACTTCGTTCTTCTCGAGATAATGTGTGCGAGAGTTGTTTTGCCAACTCCTGGAGGGCCGTAGAAAATAACGGACGTGAGAGCATCTGCCTCAATCATCGTTCTCGCCCAGCTGCCCTCGCCTAAAACGCTTTCTTGCCCAATAAAATCGTCTAACGTTTCAGGCCTCATTTTAGCTGCTAACGGCAAATTTTGAGACTCTTGCTTTTTTTGTTGCTCATCATCAAGAGCTTTAAACATATCATCAATTTCCATATTATGTTTATTCTATAACATTCATGCTTCATAAAAAATTCTGCAAGCCCTTAGCAAACTGCCTAATTCTAATTGACATAAAGCCTAAATTTTAATAAAATACGCATTTGAAAAGGAGCGCGTAAGTGAATTTAGAAGAACAAACAAAGCTAATAGAGCAAATCAAGGAAAAGTTTGACACCTTAATCGGCAAGGAGATCCATGTTGAGCAGGATCTTGGTCGATCAAGAATAAGCGCAAACACAGGGATAGTTTATCAAGTCCACCCTAGATTGTTTATATTAGAGGTTAAAAGAAAAAGGATGCCGAAGGCTCGCATGTCTTTTCAATACGCCGACATTCTAACAGGCGTGGTTCAAGTTATGATTGATGGTGAGTCGATCTTTGAAGACTATCAAGAACTTTTGGCAGTTAAAAAAGAACCTTTTAATGAAACAGATTTTTCTTCTACCCGTGAGGTTGATGAAAGAATCATAAGCTAGGTCAAATGGGGATGTAGCTCAGCTGGGAGAGCGCCACGTTCGCAACGTGGAAGTCGTGGGTTCAAGTCCCATCATCTCCACCATTTCTACCAATAAACGATTTTCCACCCTACCATATTCGCATATTGTTTTAGCTTCCTGTCTGGTGTCACAGCAACAGGATTCTTCGCCATCTTAAGAATTGAGTCGTCCGACATGTGATCGCCATATGCAGCTTCAACTTCCCAATTCCCAACTCCGAATTGAGCATCTGCAAATTGAGTTAGAGCAACAGGTTTTCCGTCTCCTTCAGGTGCCACTCCAAAAACTTTATTTGTGCACTTTCCGCCCTCATCAATCTTCATGCACGTTGCAAGACCAAAATTTGCTGGGACTTCTAAAAGAAGCCTAGAGACAACTGAGTCGAAAGAAGCGCTTAATAACACGACCACAACTCCGCTCTCAAGGTGAGATTTCATCTCTTTTATTGCATCTTTTCTAATTAGAGGAACTATTTGCTCTTCAGAAAATTTCTCTAGTTCACGAGAAACACTTTTTGCATCCTTCCCTTCAAATGCAGTAAAAACTTTTTCTCGAACAGGATCATTCTCTCTAGGCAAATGAAATTTATACATCAACGCCCACTTCATGATTTTTATTGCAACCGACAACTTCAATTTGCGTTCTAAAACAAGCTTTTTAACTAAAAGAGTCGGAGAGGTGCCATTGATTGTTGTTCCGTCCATGTCAAAAATTGCAAGCCTCACCTTGCCATTTTGAGAATCTTGAGGCATAGCAGTTTTTAATGACTTCATAGCATTTGGGGAAGCAAAAACAACTCCCTCATTATAAAAGTCACTATTTTCCCTAAAGTTCTCCATAAATCTATTCTACCTCTTTTAAAACGCAAGCAAATTTGCACATAAACAACAAAATATTGTATAATTGCTTTAATTAAACAAACTAAACACAATATAAACAAAGTAAACACAGCAGGAGTTATTATCTTAGGCGCGATTAGAAATAATTTTTCTTTTAATGACGCACAAAGTTTTTGCACGTATGATGCAGATGCTCGTTCTGCAGCTAAAAAAGAGAATGCAGCGCCCCGCCCCGCCCTTTACCAAGCTAAGATGGGCAAGAGCCAAAAAAAATCTAACAAACTCCAACAAAAACAAAAAGCCGGCACGAAATTACCCTTTAACTTTAAGGGTTTGAAATTTTTCGATTCTCTCACTAATAAATTTTCAATCCACAATCGTTTTGCAAAGATAGCTTTAGGTGTGCTTTTGTCAATAACTCTCATTTGCTTCTTTTGTTATGCGCCCGCAAAAACTTATTATACAGAACTTAGAAACACTCAAAAATATGCAGCCGAACTTGAAGCGCTTGAGGCTAGAAACGAAACACTTAAGAGCAACGTTGAATCACTTAACACCGACCAAGGAATCGAAGACAAGGCAAAGAGCGAATATGGATATGTTAAAGAAGGAGAAGGCTCTGCGCTTGTTCAAGGAATAGAGCGCCAACAAACTTACACTCTGCCAACCTATGTTGATTCAAGCAAGATCGAAGTTGAAAGTTATTGGTACACTCCCGCATTAGATTTCATTTTTGGTTACAATGCTTAACGAAAAAGAATACTTTGACATTCTTGATTCTTGCGACTCATTTGAAGATTATGTTAAAAAATGTCATATATTGATAGAAAATGAGATCATTGAGCTTTTTCCAACGACGGATAATCAATCACTAAATTTTTATCTTTATGAGCCACTTAAAACAAATGTATTGAATTTTGGAAAATGCACTCGCCCTTTAACATGTTTACTAGGTTGCGCTCTATTTTCAAAAGATGTTGCAAAGGCGTTGAGGTCAGCTTGCGCAATAGAGATGTTTCAAACAGCTGCTCTCATTCATGATGACATAGCAGATCGCGCGAAAACGAGGCGATCGGCTCCTTGCTTGCACTTGACTCAAGGCGAAAACGTCGCTCTTAACGCAGGAGATTTTGCCCTTAGCTTAGTCGACAATATTGTTCTAGATGACTCTTCTATAAACGAAAAAACCAAAATTGACATCTTAAAACAAATATATGAGATGAAGGCAAGAACGATAGAAGGTCAAGCACTAGATCTTGGGTGGGTAAGGGACAAGAAATACGACTTAAAAATCGATGATTACGTTTTCATGGCAACAAATAAAACAGCCTATTATACGATTGCAAAGCCTCTTGTTATCGGAGCGATAATCGCTAATTCAAAAATAGATAAAATTAAAAAATTAGAAGAGTTTGGGCTCAAAATTGGTCTTGCGTTTCAAATCCAAGATGACATTTTAAATGTGGATATAACAAAGAAAAATAAGAGCAAAGACTTTGCGCTCGACATAAAAGAAGGAAAGAGAACCTTAATTTTAATCCACGCCCTAAAAGAACTTGATAACGAAGACAAAAAAGAACTCCTTGAAATAATTAACAAGGAAATCAAAGATGAAGAAAGCATAAATAGTGCACTCTCGCTTCTAGAAAAAAGTTGCTCAATTGAGTATGCGAAAGAATTTGCTAAATCCCTAGTCGATGAGTCTAAGGAAATACTATTGAGCAATTTAAATGAGAGCAAAGCTCGTGATATACTAATCTCAATGTGTAATTGGTGTACAAATAGGATTTTTTAGAGTTATACTTATCGCTCGATGTTCAAAATTGGTCAAAAAAATTCATCTCTTGCGATTCGCGACATTCAACAGCGACTTGCAAAAATAGACCTTTTGAAAGAAAGTGAGGTTAGCGGCACATTCGATGAGAGAACGTGCGAAGCGATCGAAGACTTTTGTTCATTAGTTCAAATCGAAGTTAGAGATTATGTCGACGATGAAGTTTGGGAATCGCTCGTTAGCGCAACCTATAGCCTTGGAGATAGGACTTTATATCTTAGAATGCCTCATTTCAAAGGGTCTGATTGCAAAGAATTGCAACACATTCTTGGCGTTCTTGGCTTCAATGCGGGGGCAGAAGATGGAGAATTCGGCACTGCGACAGAATCAGCACTCAGAATTTTTCAACAAAACATGGGGCTTCCATGCGACGGAATAGCGGGAGCTTGGACATATCAAGCAATAAACAACTTGCATCATTCATGGGAAAGCAAAGAGGCATATCGAGGACATAGAGCGCTGAGCCTATCACGCGTCGCTCACGTTTTAGAAAACAATCCCGTTTGCCTTTTTGGAACATGCGATTTTAGTCGCTCGGTCGCTAAAAGAATGTCAAACCTATCAATTGCAACAACACCTCAATCAAAAGTTGTCAGCGCCGATTCGCTCTCGATTGCGCCTGACTCCTCAATGCTTTTGTTCGAGATTATTCTTGATGAGGAGGACGACGCTAATTCTTCAAACAACGCCCTTAATTACTCTGAAGAAGACGATTTCGCAAGCAAAATGACTTCAGAAATTAAGAAAGCTTATTCAAATCAAAGTTATAAAAAAATAGCTGTTAGAATTTCTCAAAAGTCGTGGGAAGAAGCAGGTCCAGAGAGAAGCGCTCAACACTACGCAATAAATTTATTAGACGCACTTTGCGTTTCTTTGGACAATTTATAATATAATGATTGAGTCTTAAAGCCGACTTATCAATCACGCGGGGGTGTGGTGGAACGGCATACACAGCGGACTTAAAATCCGCCGCCTTCACGGCTTGGGGGTTCGAATCCCCCCACCCCTACCA
>CAVAIA010000059.1:0-5710 GCA_963588595.1 bacterium
GTCTAGAGACGCCCCCTAATTTCTACTTTTGTAGATTAAGTGGTGTCTGTCGTCTGTTGTTAGGTCTAGAGACGCCCCCTAATTTCTACTTTTGTAGATTAAGTCTGCTGGACTTAATCTTTTGCGTCTAGAGACGCCCCCTAATTTCTACTTTTGTAGATCTCTCAAGGTTATATTTCCAAAAAAATAAGAAGACCCGAGGGCTAAGATCAGGCGCATTTACCCGCAGGACGTACTGAAGTACTCTAAATAAGTTTTGTAAATGCGCCAAAATTTTTTTGGCACACTGGCGCTTGATCCATAACCCTTAATTAGACCCTATTCCAGTTACTAAATTGCGAAAACTTGTCAGCGATTTTCCGCTGGCACTCCTCGGCGTGAATATGAAAAACCGCCACTTTTGTTTTGGTGCTGTGGCATTTTGACTGATATTCAAACTCAAAGTGCTGGACTTGTTGATGAAGCATGTTTTGGTGCTGTGGCATTTTGACTGATATTCAAACGCCTAGATTTGTTTAAGACAAATGATATATCTTTTGTGCTCGACGATGTTGTTGTAGAATTTAAAGCGATCATTAATAGACTTTTTGTTTGACTTTTTTGTTATATAATATTGTTTACTAAAAGACTAAGGATTACATTTGATAATACTAAATTGTGCGCTGAAGCATGGAATTACGAAACGCGGAATTGAAATGGCGGTTTCTAATCCCATCGCAATGCGCAGAAGAAATTTCGAGCCGCCTTCACATATTGCGGTTGCTGGAGCTGACGAAAAAGGAAACTTAATCGAAGTTTTAGTTGCCGAACAAGAAGATGGGGAGTTAATTGCCTACCATGCAATGAAGCTAACAGAAAAGATGTTAAAAGAGTTGGATTTATGAGCTCGTAGTTTGGAGAAATAATTAGAATGGAAAATTACAAATTAACAGATGGAAAAGAATATGACGAAGCCTATTTCGAAAAGCTTTCAAAAAAAGCAGAAATGGGTGAGTATCCTGGAACTCCTGGAGAATGGATAGTTCGCCCTAAAGGTAGACCTGCGTATTGCAATGAAAAACTTGTTACAATTGCGTTTAAAGTGCCAATTTCACAACGAAACGCAATTGACAATCAGGCGAGTAAAAACCACTTAACGCGTAGCCAATTTTTACGATCAGCAGTCGAAACTGCTTTGCAATAAGAAACACTTGACTTTCACATTATGGAGCTCCATACCTATTCACAAATTGGAATGCTTTTGAGTTCCCCTGAAGCAGGTCACTCGCACCACGTTTTATGATTAACAGAAGAATATCTTGGTACCCTTCCCGCTTGAGTGCCCTTTTGCAAATAAGTTGTACCTGACCCCATATTCGTAAAGTATTCATATACTGTCCCTTCTTCAGCGTATGCATTGCCTGCATCAGCAGTTAGTCCTGACCTCGATGCAATCCAGAACTTATTAACACTCGAACTAACAACATAAGTGCTACCGCCTCCCTCTCTTGAGTATTTTGTGCTCTGAATCACAGAGTTCTTAAAACTATCATTGAAATAGTCATAAATGTTCTTAGGTTTTGGTGCTGTGGCATTTTGACTGATAGTTAAATGCCTAATTTATATAATGTGATATGATTTAATATAATATAAAGATACTAAGGAGCTTGGATGTCCCAGATTATTGTTTCTTCAAGAATAAAGAAACGTCATCCTAACATCAATGACGAAGATGTCGTTCATGCTTTTAAGTCCATGCTTCGCCACAAGCAGCGTGAAGGTGATGAATATATTGCAATTGGTGTTGATAGTAAAGGAAGGATTTTAGAAATGGTATATATCTATAACTTTGAACACGATTTCTTTCTTGTCTATCATGCTCTGGTTCCACCGACTAAAAAGACCTTAAGCGAACTAGAGATGAACTAAGGGAAAGGGGCATACCAATGATTACCGAACAAGAAGCAATGAAGCTCTGCGGAACGTCAATCGAAGACCTTGATAGAAGAGCTGAAAAATATGAAAACGAGACTTATGAAAATAGCGATGGCAAAGTTTATGTTGGTTCTCACATTGATAGAGTTGGAACCAAACGTGTGACCGTTATTTTTGATGCTGAAGACACACAGCAGGTCAACGCCATAGCCAGCAATAAAGGCGTTAAGCCTTCGGTTGTTTACCGTGATGCACTAAAATTTTTCTTAAAAAATGCCAATGTTTAAGTCAACGATTGATACTTCCTCATGATAGGGCAAGGGGGATGTTAAATTTGTTTAGTTATAAAAAGAAAACTTTGCTTCCGTGGAATTTTGACTGATTTTCACACGGTGGGGGTCGCAAGTTCAAATCTTGCACCGCGCACCATTGTTTCTAGCAGGTAACTTTTTAAAATTTAAAATTTTCTAATTATTAAAAATAAGCAAAAAATTCAAAATTACATCCAAAATTACGCGCGAAACATATTTTTTGCTTATCGAATTTTTATAAAAATATCAAAATTTTAAAAATCAATATAAAAAAGAGGAGCTTATTTTTTAAGCTCCTCGACATATTTTATTGGGTTAAAAATTTTTATTTATTAGGCACAAATTTTAATTCAAGGTGCATGTTTAATCCACTAGCAAGTTTTTGCAAAAGTTTAATTGACGGATTGCGAGTTCCGTTTTCAAGTTTGCTAATTTCACTCCTGTTAATGCCTGTTTTTTTCGCTAAATCTTCCTGTGTTAAATTTTGAGATGTCCTCGCGTCAAGAATTGCTCTTATAACTTGAAATTCTGCATTCGCTTTTTCATATTCTTTGGCAATATTGGGATTACTTAATAACTCTTCTTTTACCTCTTTAAAACTTACACTAGCTTTCATTTTCGTTCCTTTCGATAAAGTCCTTTCTATATCTTTTTGCTCTTTTAATTTCTTTTTTGGGTGTCTTTCTTGTCTTTTTAATAAAGCCATTTGTTAAAATTATTTTTCCTTTGTAATAAAAGAAATACAATATTCTAGCTGGTTGTCTTTTATTTTGATAACGTAATTCAAATATTCCGTTATCAAGGGGTTTGCTGTATGGCTCTTTTAGTTCATTTCCTCTTTCTTCAAGCAAATCTATTAACTTAATTATCTTGCCTGCTATACTTTCATCTAAAGAATAAAGAAAATCCTTTACTGGTTCTTTCCCATTTTCCTTTTTATAAACTTCTATTTCAAACTTTTTCATTTGCGTAATCAGCAACTTTATTATATGAGATATATCTCACATTGTCAATAGTTTTCTTTTTCTAAAGGAGTTTTATTTTCCATACGTCCTTACAAATACAAACATCAGAACCATCAAAAATCCAATCGTTTGCCTTTCCCCAATCCAGCCAAGACCCACCAGCCTTGTTAATTTCTTCAAAATTTTTACTTTTTAGTTGTTAGTATGCAACTTTCCCACTATAAATATCATTTTTACTGGTAAAATATAGTTATAAGAAAATTGAAAGGAGAGAAAATCATGGCAAATGTTGAAGATGTAGCAGAGATTATCATCAATTATATGAACGCAGAAGAAGAGCCGCACATCACGAATTTGATGTTGAATAAGCTACTTTATTTTGCACAAGGACATTGCCTAGCAGAAACTGGTGAGCCTTTATTTGAAGATGATTTTGAAGCATGGGAATTAGGACCTGTTATTCCTAAGATTTATAAAAAATATAAAATTTGTGGGAAAAATGAAATTGCTTCAAATAGTGAAGTAAATGCAAAAGGTGTTTTAAATTGGGAACAATATCCAATTGTCATGGATGTTTTAGAGCAGTATTCTGTTTTTTCTGCAGCAAAATTAGTTTCTATTACGCATGAAGAAAATTCTCCATGGGATATTGCAAAAAAAGAAGCGCAAAATCAAAATGCGCAACATATACCAATTAAAAAAGAAACAATTAAAAGTTATTTTCAAAGCGTTCCTCTTCTTGGAGATGACGAATTGTATGACGATGAAATAGAAGCTATTGAAAACTATGAAAATGCTGTCAAAAATGGAACACTTATTACTTATACTCTTGATGAAGTGAGAGAACGTTGTGGCTTGGCTTGTTAAATTTGAAGAGAAAGCAGAAAGGCAATTAAAAAAACTGCCTGTCCAGGATCAACTAAGAATTAACGGTAAACTACAAGAGATAGCTAACAGTGATAGACCTAGAGAACGCGGTAAAAGTTTAAAAGGAAATCTTGGAGATCGTTGGAGGTATCGTATTGGAGAGTATCGAATAATTTGCAATATTAAAGATAAAGAGTTAATTATTCTTATAGTAAAAGTTGGAAACAGAAAAGATGTTTATAAAAAATAAATAGTAAAGGAGTTAAACATGAAAACGGCAAATGACAAGACTTTAAAGATGGAGGCAGTTGAGATGGACGAGACACAAGAAAGATCGCGCAAGGACAAAGTGGTTGCGTTCTTTAAAAAGAATAAATTGCAATGTGGAGTTGTGGCAGGAGCGTTAGTGCTAATTTTAGGCGGAGCAACCTTTGCTATCGCGTCTAGCACTAGTAATGGAATTACACCTTTCGGTGAGAGCCACTCAAGCGACACCACCCACAAAACTCATTTTGTAAAAGACGAGAACGGTAACGTTGTTGAGGTAAGCGAGGAGACAAACAGTGATACTTCTACTGCACAAGCAACGGATGCGTCTGACGCGAACAGTTCAAGCGAGAGTGCAGATGGCTCAACTTTAAGCGCGTCTGACAATGGAACAAGTGATAATAACGGCACGAGTGGTGATAATGGCGGTTCGCAAGGAACAACGCACACTCACACATGGACAACCATAAATCACCCTGCGGTAACGCACGAAGAGCCTGTGTATACTAAGCAAGTTATAGGCTCTCACATAGAGTGCAGGGTTCATGGCAATACTGTTGGCAATAACAGGGGGTGTCAAGTTGCTGACTCAAGTAATCCAACTGGAAAATGTCTAGCAAATGAAACAAGAGTTTATGATTATGGTCAAGTTCAAACAGGAACTAAGACTGTTACCGATATCGATGCGTGGACTGAAACTTATTGCACAACGTGCGGAGCTACAAAGTAAGTTGTAATCTAACAACTTTTAGCCAATAGAAAAACCCCTTTTACAGGGGTTTTGATTTTGTCTTACCAACCTCGAAGTTTTTCTAAACTTAAGAGTTCTTTGGGCTTTAGCCTTGCAACTCTCTCAACTTCTAAACCAGTCATTTGAGCAATGAATTCATCTGTGAACATGTTAAAAGTTTTCAGATGATTTGCTATGTTTTTGCGTTCCTGGAGTCTTCCTTCTTTTCTATAACATGAGAACCAATTCTCCATTATTCTTCACCTTCGATTTTCCATTCGCTCCAATTAAGTTCAGATGGTCTAAACACGTTACCTTCTTTGTGATAAGTATCTGTTGTCTCATTTGCAGAGTTATCAGTTGTTCTTACAACTTCAATATAAGTTCGATTTTGATAGTTTGGCAAAAGATATCCTGTTGGTGCTAACGTTTCTTCAATAACATATGTGCCGACTGGTAACGTAATATCTCCGAACAGATCCTTATATACGGGGTCTCCTGAAATTGGCGTATCGTGTTGGAGCCTAACTGTTCCATCACTTTGTGTTTCATACACCCACGTCTTTTTCGCTTGACTCACGCGTGTAGCGTAGTCTTTTGACAGACTTGTTGCGTCCGTGGTGTCGTAATAGCGAACAGTGAACTGCGCACCTTTG
>CAVAIA010000060.1:0-6486 GCA_963588595.1 bacterium
TATGTTACCTCCTTTACTAATTACGACATCACTTAAATAGTTAGGTGATGTCGTTTTTTTTGAAGATGGCTTAGGGGTTGCGATTAGGGTTGAGCGTGGGTAACTTAACTTTTGGGCTACCAAATAACTGACGTTGAATTCAAAAGCTTCGAATAAATAAGAAGTTTAAAATGTGGTGGGCCCAGCAGGACTCGAACCTGCAACCACGGGATTATGAGTCCCTTGCTCCGCCATTGAGCTATGGGCCCTTCTAAATAACGTTAGCTTCAATTCATCTTTTAACGAGCCAACGAGAAAAAGCTAAAGTGGTGCGCCATGAAGGACTCGAACCTTCGACCTTGGGATTAAGAGTCCCCTGCTCTACCAACTAAGCTAATGGCGCAAAGTTCACCCTTTTCATTTTATCCAAAAAAGGATTAAATGTGCAAATTTTAAATGGGGTGGCTGATGGGACTTGAACCCACGACCTCTAGAGCCACAATCTAGCATTCTAGCCAACTGAACTACAGCCACCATTTAAAGTTAGCTTTAGTATTTTACCACATGTGTCGTGATATTATAAAAACGCTATTAAAAAACAATAGGAGCAAAAAATGAAATTTGAAGAAAACATAAGAAATTGGATAGAAAACACGCCATGCGAAAACATGAGGGCAACGATGTTAAAGTGGCTCGAAGAAGAAAATGAAGAAGCGATTGTTGACGCATTCTTTAAGGATCTTGAATTTGGAACTGCAGGACTTAGAGGAACCATCGGTCCAGGCTCCAATAGAATGAATGCTGTGACGGTTTCTCGCGCAACTCAAGGCTTGGCTAACTATTTAAGGAAGAATTTTGACAACCCAAGCGTTGCTATTGCTCATGACTCCAGAAATAAAGGCGAGCGTTTCACTGAAATCACTGCAAGCGTCCTTGCTGCAAATGGGATTGTCGCGCACGTTTTTCCTCGCCTTGAAGCTACGCCCGCCTTAGCCTATGCAACGCAACATCTTAATTGCAACGCAGGCATTTGTATAACAGCAAGCCATAACCCAAAAGAATATAACGGATATAAAGTTTTTAATAATCTAGGTTGCCAAATAACTTCAAAGGTTGCAGAAGACATTTCAAATGAGATTAATGCACTGGACTATTTCTCTGGAATTGAACAAATCGATTTTGAAGAGGGACAAAAACAAGGTTTAATCAAATGGATAGATGACTCTTGCATGAAATGCTTTGTAAAAGACGCAATATCAGGAGTTCCAAAAATAAATCGCGACGAAATAAAGAATCTAAAAATTGTCTACTCGCCTCTAAATGGAACTGGCTTGGAACCGGCATTAGACGCATTTAAAGAGCTAGGCATAGATAACGTTGATGTTGTTGAAGAACAAAGAAATCCTGATGGCAATTTTCCAACTTGTCCTTCCCCTAACCCAGAAGAAAAAGAAGCCTTGGAACTCGGGATTAATCTTGCAAAGCAAAAAGGTGCGGACGTCTTAATTGCAACGGACCCAGATGCAGATAGAACAGGCATAGCGGTTATGCATGATGGTGAGATGACATTGGTTTCAGGCAATGAAGTTGGGCTTTTGTTAATGGACCACCTCGCTTCAAAGTTCGACAACAATGAAATCAAGTACAAAGTCTTTTGCACAACTTTAGTCTCAAGCGCTATGGCAGATTCTATTGCCAAAGAGCGAGGTTTTGAGCTTAGAAGAGTGCCAACTGGATTTAAATATATTGGCGAGCAAATCACGCTACTCGAAAACCAAAATAGGAAAAACGATTTCGTCTTTGGATTTGAGGAGTCTTATGGTTATCTAGCCGGAACTCACGTCAGAGACAAAGACTCAATCTCAACAATAACAGCAATTTGCGATTGTCTTGCTGAGGCAAAAGCCGAAGGAAAGGACATAATAGATGTCTTAAACTCACTTTATAAAAAGCATGGTTTCCACAAAAACGCAACTTTAAACTTCAAATTCCCAGGAGCTGAAGGTGCCGAAAAAATGGAAAGTATAATGAGCGAGCTAAGAAAAAATCCACCAAACAAAATTGGAGACCTTGGCGTCGTTCGCGTAGCGGATTACTCAAAGCCAACAAACATGGCAATTATAAATTCTAAAACGGAGGAAGAGCAACTATTACCAAAGATAAACGTTTTACAATTCGAGTTAGAAGATAGCGCTAAGCTAATTATTAGACCTAGCGGGACGGAACCAAAAATTAAAGCTTACTCGTTTGTTAGTGGCACCTCCCACGATGATGCCGCCACATTGCTTCAATCCCTAAACTCCTCCATAAAAAACTTGTTCAAATAAAAAAGGCGACCATAGGGTCGCCTTTTTAAAAGCGCAAGTTTAAGTTTTGAGTTAGCTTTAGCTAACTGTGGCGTTTCCGCCTTCTGTCCATGCCTTCATGCCGCCAGAAAGAGTGACAACCTTGGTCATGTCATAACCAAGTGCACTCAAAGAATTTGTTGCAGCTTGAGCATATTTTTTGCCTGAGTAGCAAACAAGGACAATCTTCTTATCGGTTATTTTGTTGTCATCCAAAGCTTTCGCCATATTGACAAGACCACTAACTGTGTCGCCATCCTTAGCTTTGTCCATGTCCGCATTTAGTGCTCCTTGGATGTGAGCAGTTTTATAGTCCTCAGCCTTACGAACGTCCAAGAAAACAACACTTGATGAGCCAACTTCAGCTTTTGCGGCGTCAAGTGCTTCCTCGGTCATTGTGACTTCTTTAACCTCTGTTGCAGTGCGAAGTCCAGCAGCAGTCCAAGATTTCATGCCTCCCTGTAGGGTAACAACTTTGCTCATATCATAGCCAAGAGCGTTCAAAATGTTTGTGCCAGCTTGTGCATATTTTTTGCCAGAATAGCAAACGAGGACTAGTTTTTGATCCTTCAAATTGTTGTCTTTGATGGCGGTTTCCATCTTTGAAATTCCATCTTCGTTGTCACCGTCTTTTGCTTTGTCCATGTCAGCATTGACAGCACCAATTATGTGTCCTGCTGCATAATCTTCGGCTTTGCGAACGTCTAAAAAGACAACATCGTCTTTGCCAACTTCACTCTTAAGCGTGTCGACAGATTCTTCTTTCATCGAAACTTCTGTCACTTCTTTTTTTGAAGAAGATGAGTCACTTGAAGTTGAGCTCGAAGAAGAACAGCCTGCAAGGGCAAACATTGCGCCGAACGTAAGGCACATCGCCAAAAAGACACCAGCAAATTTCTTTGTCATAGTCATACCTGTTATTCCTCCTAAATAATGAAACTAAATCTATTAAATTACAGAACTTGCGCAGAATAGATTCCCTTGAATCTACCATCAATTTTACAAGAAATAAAAACTACGCGCTCGACTTTTTGATCGTTGGTTAATAATCATTTGAAGCTTGAGAGTTCATCCACGCATTCAAAAACTCATCATAAGTCCCAGTTAGAACAGCACTTCTAGCTTCACGCATTAAGTTCAAAAGATAATGGATATTATGAATGGAAAGAAGAATGCTTCCCAACATTTCATTTTGTTTCACTAGATGGCGAATGTATGCACGAGTAAAGTTTTTACAAGTGTAGCATTCGCACGCGTGGTCAAGAGGTGTGAAGTCGCGTTCGAACTTCGCGTTGCGCATATTCATACGTCCAGTGCTTGAAAAAGCAGTGCCCATTCTTGCAGTCCTTGTTGGAAGCACGCAATCAAACATGTCAACTCCCTCGCCTATTGCCTTTACCAATGTCGTTGGATTCCCAACGCCCATCAAGTATCTTGGCCTGTCGCTTGGCAATGCACGTGCAACTTGTCCCAAAGTTTCAAACATAGTTTCGTGGCTCTCACCAACAGAATAACCACCAATGCCAAAGCCGCCGAAGCGCCTGCCACCATTTTCTACGTTTTCTTTTTCAATTGTCATTAGGTTATCAATTGAGCGCATGCGCAAATCGAGGTGCATACCTCCTTGAACAATGCCGAAAAGTGTTTGGTCAGCACGCTTATGCGCACATAAGCACCTTTTTGCCCACATACTTGAATAATGCACTGCCCTTTCAACAAACGTTCTTTCAGCAGGATAAGGCGCACATTGGTCTAGTTGCATGATGATGTCAGCACCAATGAGTTCTTGAATTCGCATGTTTTCTTCAGGAGTCCACTTAACGCGATGTCCATCATAGATGCTTTGAAATTGAACGCCGTCATCGTCGAGTTTAACAGTGTCTGCCAGCGAAAACACTTGAAAGCCACCACTGTCAGTCAACATTGGACCGTCGTAATTCATAAACTTATGAATCCCACCAGCTTCTGCGATAAGTTCAGCTCCAGGGCGCATCGCCAAGTGGTAGGTGTTTGCAAGAACAACTTGCGCGTCTAATTCGCGAAGCTCTTTCGGAGTTATCCCCTTAACAGTGGCACTCGTGCCAACCGGCATAAACATAGGAGTTTGAAAACTCCCATGAGGCGTTTGATAAGTTAGCGCGCGAGCATTTCCGCTTACAGCGTCTATTCTGCATTCAAAATTTTCCATGCAAACATTATAATTTAGCATTATGGACAATTGTGCCAAACTTAAATTTCAAAACATGTCAAACAACAAGAAGTTTCTCTTGCATGCTTGTTGCGGGCCTTGCTCTTTAGAGCCTGTGAGACTTTTGCGAGAGAGAGGCATCGAACCTGTTATTTTCTTTTCTAATTCAAACATTGCCCCGGACGAAGAGTATGAAAAGCGACGTGACACAATCAAAAATTGGTGTGATAAAAACAACGTTACTTTTATTGAAGATGATTACTCTCCAAAAAGCTGGGAGGAAGCTGTTGAAGGTCTAAAAGCAAAAAAACCTGAGCGTTGCAGGCAATGTTATAGATTGCGTTTTGAACGGGCTACAAAGTATGCAACAGAAAGCGGTTTTGAAGGCGTTGGCACAACGCTCACAATTTCCCCCTATCAATATGCACAAACAATCAAGGAAGAATTGTTAAAGGCATGCGAGAAGGCGGGTTTAAAATGCTTTTACGAAGACTATTCTTCTCACTTCCGCGAAGCTCAAAGACGTGCGAAAGAAGAGGGTCTTTATAGGCAACATTATTGCGGATGTTTGCCTTCCAAAACAGAGGCAGAAGCTGAAGAACTTTCGAAAGCTAAAATAAAGAAAGAAAAAGCCAAGGCTCGAGAGACTGAGTTGCAAAAGAAACGCGATGCTAAGAAAGTTTATGCGGAAAAGCGCGCAAAACAAAGAGAAATTTTAAAAAATTTGAGGAAAGAAAAAAATGTTAACTAGCGATTTTGACTATGAACTTCCAGAAAATCTTATTGCGCAAACTCCATCTCCTGTGCGCGATGAATGCAAAATGCTAGTTTTGCATAAAGATAGTGGAAAAATCGAACATAAAATTTTTCATGACATAGTTAATTACCTAAACGCAGGTGATTTACTAGTCGCAAACGAAACGCGAGTTATTCCTGCGCGACTTATCGGAAAAAAGAGGGGCTCAGGTGGGCTTTGTGAAATTCTTTTAATCAGACCATTGATCGAAAACGTAGTAAATTCCAAAACAGCTCGTTGGGAGGCTTTAGTTAGACCAGGTAAACGTTTGAAACCAGGTAACGACGCAATAATTGAATTCGTTGACGAAAACGAAAATGTTGCTATCGAAGCAAAAATTATTGATTGGGCGCGCGACCCAGAAAATGCACAAAAAGGAGAGAGAGTAGTTGAGCTTTCAACGAACATGCAAAGCCTTGACGAAGCGCTCCATGAAGTCGGAAAAGTGCCTCTGCCTCCCTATATCCACGACTACGCAGGCGATGATGAAATGTATCAAACGGTATATTCCAAACACGAAGGCAGCGCAGCTGCTCCAACTGCAGGGCTTCATTTCACGCCTGAGTTGATTGCAAAATGTAAGGCAAAGGGTGTTAAGTGGGCAACAGTTGATTTGGAAGTTGGCCTCGACACCTTCAGAATAGTGGATGAAGAAAATGCTGAAGACCACGCAATGCACACTGAAGCCTACTCTGTCCCTAAAGAAACTGCCGATGCTATTAAGAAAACGAAACTAAATGGTGGCAGAATTGTTGCAGTTGGAACAACAAGCGTTCGCAGTTTAGAGTCTTGTTTTCTTCGAACAAGCTCAATAGAGCCCTGCTCTCGCGCTTCAACCTCGCTCTACTTAATGCCAGGATCTAAATTCAACGTGGTAGACGCCATGATAACTAATTTTCACGTCCCAAAATCAACACTCATGATGCTAGTCTCAGCTTTCGCCTCTAAAGAAATGATTATGGAAGCCTACGAAGAGGCAAAGGGAGAAAACTATAGGTTCCTTTCATTCGGCGACGCTATGCTTATTATCTAAGTCATAGTGACTTCGAAAAAATATTACATTATAAAGAACAAAAAAATATAATGCTTCAACTTCTAATTATGATAAAATAAAAAAGCTGTCCGGGACGTGGCGCAGTCTGGTAGCGCGCTTGTTTTGGGAACAAGATGTCGCAGGT
>CAVAIA010000061.1:0-7370 GCA_963588595.1 bacterium
GCTCGCCGGGCTCATAACCCGGAGGTCGTTGGTTCAAATCCAGCCCCCGCGACCATTTATCAACCAAGATAACAACTCAAGTTGACCTTCATGTTTTTGGCAACGACCGACGAGTTCCCGGAGGGACGCTTTGGTTTTTTGCGAAGCAAAAACAAACATGCCCTTGAGGCATGTTTGAAAAGCGTCGGGTCTGTGAAGCAGACCCTGGACGTTGGTTCAAATCCAGCCCCCGCGACCAAAAAAACGGCAATCTACCTGCAAAAACTCCAAAATAATAAAAATGACTTCCTCCTAAAAATAAGCCCAAGTGGTCCCGAAGTGGTCCCGACGACCAAGCAGAGCCACAACTAAACACTCAAAAACACTCCAAACCAAACAGACATATTACACACGAATAGTTTCAGAAACGTCTGTGGTTGAATGGTTTGAGTGTAATGTGTGTAAGGTTATTTGCTAACGGAGAATGCTATAAGTTTGCTGATCGTCAATTTTCGCCACGTCGATTGTATAGCGTATTTACTATACTTTTGGCAAACATGCCCATCTACATACTTTTTCGAGCGCATCAACCTGCTGCTGAGGTATAAGGTAGGCGGAATTTTTATCTTTCATCAATTGGATTGGAACTATTACACAAAATGCCAGCATTAACAGGAAGGATGCAACTCCAAATATCCAATCGAGCACCGAGAGCGAACCACTATTAATCACTGTTGCTAGAAAGTAAACTGAGACAGGAAGAAGCAGAAAAAGACTGGTTGCAGCGCCAGGGTTATACCAACTCTTCATCTTTAAATTCATCTGTATACAGTGACCCAAAACTTGATAGAGATTAAACAAGATTGTCCCTAGGCCGAGCCAGATTAGCTCAGGAAACAGAAAAGCTAAAAGGTAGAAAATGTATGCACTCAAATTGACAACCATTACTGAATTCCAATTGCCGGGATAAACTCTAAAGCTTTCTTTATTTCCATAAAAATACCTATTGATAACAACTGGCCCCCCTCCAGGAAAGATATATTCTTCCGCTTGATGAAGTGGAAGGATCATTAGGGAAACCAGAAGTAACCTCTGCACTGTATCAAAATTCGGCATGAAAGCAACTGCATAGAGGGCAATTAGGGCAAATGCTATCATTGCAAAGTAAAACCAATTATTACGTAAAAATTTCATAGGAAACCTTTCTCTGTATTGATTATCCGACAACATGTTGTATAATAATGCTAATCTGGATTCTTCCAGATGTCAACAAACAAATAGATATGAATTTGTCGGATGATTATTGAAAGAGTTTTACATGGCAAACAAAAATCCCCAAAAGTGCGCCGAAACAAAATCTCGAATCTTTGATGCATTTTGGGGAATTTATAGCGTTAAGCCTCTGAGCATGATTAAGGTTAAAGCGGTAACTGATGCAGCAGGCTTCAATCGAAGCACCTTTTATGAGTATTTTGGGAACTTGAATGACTTGATGAAACAGGCCGAAAATGATCTTATCGACCAGATGTACATTTATTTAGAAAAGGTTGCTTCGAAAATAGATAGCACTGCAGTACTTGAAGAAGCGGCTTGGATGTATCAAAAATATGGTCTTCAGCTAGATGCGCTTTTAGGATCTCATGGCGACCCATCTTTCATGGAGCACTTTAAAGAGCGAATCAAGCCTCTCTTTACAAAAAAACTGGACATCCCTAAAAATAATGAAGCTTGTGATGTTTTGGCTGAATGCGTTTTGAGTGCCATGATTTCCGCAGTTGCATACTGGCATCGACAAGGGTCAGCTTTCCCAGCGCGTCAGCTTGCAATACTTCTTCAAAGCTTGTTGAATATGGGAGTTGTTAAAACAGCGGAGGTTGTAAAGACTCTTTAGCGCTTTAAAAACACGCTCTCTCTAAAATTCTATGTAGAACTTTAGAGGTGTTTTATTCAGCCTTTCGTTTACCTCATTTAACCGTGCACTTGTTTTAATGATTGCAAACTCGCTCATCAATTTGTCACGTTTTGCATCAGGTCCAACATTTGATGCTTTGAGTCTTCGTTGAATTGCGTCATAAAGCAATTCGCCGTCGGTATTTGTTTTGTCACCTTTCATTGACCTGAAAAACATGGCAATAGCCATTTGTGGGAGCGGTCCTTTACGAGCGCTCCGCGGCCAGCTCATCCAGCGCCTCCTGAGGGGTGGCATCGCAGTGACCGTCGCCGAGGTGCAGTAGGGTGAGTTTGTCGCCGGCTTTCACTTTGCCTGGTTTACGCACCACCGCGAAGATGCCTTCGTGTGGGAAAATGCAGTCGCCCATTAGGTGATAAATTGCGCATTTTGTGTGGCACACCTTGCCAATTTGTGAAATTTCGACTTCCACTTCGTCACCGAGTTTTAAAACTGTCCCCATCGGGATGTTCTTCAAATCAACACCGACAGTTGTAAAATTCTCTGCGAATGAGCCCGATTCAACTTGAATGCCTGCGTCGCGCACTTTTTGAATCGACTCATCTGCCAAAAATGAAACTTGGCGGTGCCAATCGCCTGCGTGCGCATCATTTTCGATGCCAAAATCAAGAAGCACATTCGCAGGTTCTTCGCCGATGCTTTTCTTCTTTGTGCCTTTTTTCTTCGAAACGTTCACCGAAATTATTTGTGCGTCATCGGCGATTAAATCGCAGTTACCCATTGCTAACCCCTCTAAGTTAACGATTTTTTTTCTAATTTTATCAGTTATCTATTTCACCAATTTACCAAAAAAATTTTTCATAAAGCCATGCTCAATAAGAAAGCTTAGAGCACGAGAAGAAGTCCCATTTTAAACTTAGATTTAGCGCGGACCCAATGCTTTCCATTTTTGGCAAAGTGAAAATTCTCCCCTGCCTTGATGGTGAAAGTTTTCCCTTCATATCCAATCTCACCTTCCCCATCAAACGCGAAGATAAGCGCCTCTCCTGGGGCGGAGTGTTCTGAAAGTCCCTCTCCTGCGTCGAATGCCATGAGCGCAAACTTCATCTTGTCATTATGAATCACATCCATATTGACAATTTTGCCATCCTCATATGGCAATTTTTCAGCTAATGTAAAGACTTCTCCAGGGTTAATCGCTTCATTCATTTTGTCTTCCTTCCTAATCTCAATCTCTGTGTAAATTGCACCCTCATCAGTTTTAAAACCAACGGGCGTCTCTGTTCTCGTCAAAAATAAATCTCCTTCTTTTAAATTATAAATTTGATTCGCCTTTGACTCGTAAACTTCAACGCCTCCTTCGTGCATAAGTATAAGTTTATGATAAGGGAAAATTTCTGCGCTAATATCCGTGTTTTGCGCCATAGAAAATACATTGATTGAATTTTCACAATCGCAAATGTTCTTAGAGATCGTGCATCCCTTAACAGGCTGGTTATCCCTTGCTATAGAAAAAACTTGTCCAACAACTTCCTTAAAAATAATAACACTTCCCTATAAATTTTATGAACCTGACCAATCAGACCCTATAACAACAATAACATTCGAAGAAGAAGAGTAATAATCTCCACCATTGACCACCCTGCCACAACCTAAATCTCTCACTACTAAATTTGCAGCACTCTCAAATTGGCTGTCCAGATAGATAACGAGTGTTTCAGTGTAAGTGACTCCCTGCTCTGCATTCGTTGCGCTATCTACTGCATATCCAACAGACTCCAATTGCGATTTTAAACTTGAAGCGGCTCCTGCTATTCCTGCACCATTTCTGACCTCAATGTGGACATTCGCCCTGTTTATAGACGTGTTTTGATCGATTACCTGTTGACTTTCTTGCTCACTTTTAAACTTAGCGATAATGACATCTGATTGCGAATCATATAGATTAAAAAGAGTTTTTCCAGTGGTTGAATCAGTAGACTCTTGTCCAGTTAAACAAAAATCTTGATAAGAATAATTTTCGCTCTTAGCTTTCAAGAAAAAATCTATTAAGTTTTGCGCTTGCAAATCTGTTGAAGTTTCTTTCGCAAAATCGGCCATATAATTTGCCAAATCTGTATTAGACGAGCTTCCTAATTTTTCAATTGCACCTTTTAAGAAAGAAGCAATAATATTACTCTTCTCCTCCACTGTTCCCGAAATATTTTTTGACCTGAGGATCGTGTAAGTCTCATCTTTACCCACATTAACTTTGCCAGCATTTAGTGTCAAGTTGCCAGAATATGGATCATCAATAGTAGTTGACAGATCCATATCGAAACCGCCAACGCTTTGAATCAAGGATGCACTTGCATCAGCGGTTGTTTCAATAAAATGGTTAACTTTAATTTCAAAAGTTTGATTTATGGCATCAATCAAATCCTTATCTGTCCCATCTTCCTCAACTTGACAAAGAGGCTTAGTTTGATTACTCGTTGCCTCCAACGCTAAATTAGTTGGCAAAGTCATAATTGAGATGGTTTTATCCTTAGAACTTGTCTTCACTAGCGCATAAATGCGCGTGTTTTCTACTATGTTATAGGCAATAGGCGTCGAAGATGCAATGCCCGTTTCGATCTTAAGGAAAGTATATTGGTCTGAACTCGAATCACTTTGAACTAGAGCTTCCTTGGCATTAGAATTAGTTGAAGAAAGTCTTGAGTTTATGATAGTGTGATATGCAAAAATGCCCGCTATTACAGCTAAAGCAATAATTAAAATGACGACGCTCACCAAAATAAATCGATTTTTTTTGCGCCTTGAAAGCGCCCTTTGCATGACAAAAGAAGATGGTGAATAAACTCCCTTTTTAGAGTGCTTCATCTATCTGTCTCCTTTAATCAACCTTTCTCGAACAATCCGCGCCAAGTAAAGAAAGTTTCTCGACATAAGATTCATATCCGCGATCTATGTGGGACACTCCATAAATTTCAGTATATCCTTCCGCCATGACTCCTGCAAGAACAAGGGCAGCTCCCGCACGAAGGTCAGTTGCACTAACAGGAGCTCCCGAAAGCTCAATCGGCCCTCTAACAACCGCATGTTGGTCATCGATCGTTATATGTGCACCCATTCTCCCGAGTTCGGCGGCAAACATGAATCTGTTTTCAAAAACGTTTTCAGTTATGATGGAAATTCCTTTTGCATAATTTGCAAGCAACATAAATTGAGCTTGTAAATCAGTCGGAAAGCCAGGAAATGGCAAAGTTTGAATGTCGCTTGCAACAAGTTCTTTTTCTCTTGCGACAGTTATTTCATCACCCTCAACATTGACCTCACATCCAAACGATTTTAATTTCATCAAAACTAAACTTAAATAGTTTGGGTCTATGCCACAAACAGTCAAAGGACCTCGAGTTAGAGCGCCTCCAACCAAAAAAGTTCCAGCTTCAATTCTGTCTGAAATGCAAGTGTGCTCGCAAGGATGAAGACTTTTTCTGTCCACTCCTTCGATAGTTATCATCGAAGTTCCAGCTCCGCTAATCTTTGCTCCCATCGAGTTTAGCATGTTCGCGAGATCAACAATTTCAGGCTCGCAAGCAGCATTTTGAATAACAGTTGTTCCGCTTGCAACAATGGCTGCCATCATAGTGTTCTCAGTTGCTCCAACGCTTGGAAAATCCAAAATGATGTCGGCTGAATGAAGTCCATTGGGGGTCATCGCAAGAATTGATCCATGATCGTTTTTAATCTCAACACCAAGCTCAGATAGACCAACGAGGTGCATGTCAATCTTTCTCGCACCGATTCTGCAACCCCCAGGCATAGCAACTTTAGCTTTACCAAACCTTCCGATCAACGGTCCTAAGATCGATATGCTCGCTCGCATTTTTGAAACTAGAGAATAAGGCGTTTGCCAAATGTAGATGTCACTAGTGTCAATTACTAAAGTGTGATCATTCCTCGTGACTTCAGCTCCTAAAAATTCTAAAACCTCGCACATAACATCGATGTCTGAGATTTTAGGAATGTTGTGAAGCGTTGTTTTGCCCCGCGCAAGCACACTTGCCGCCATAAGCTTCAAGGCAGAGTTTTTAGCCCCGCTAATTTGAACTTTTCCGGAAAGCTTCTTGTTTCCGTTAACTAAAATATGATCGCTTGCTGACATTACTCCCCAAGTTCAAAGCGAACAAATGAATCTATCTTTGCACTTCCGCCAAGCTCTTTTGCGCACTTGTCAACGTATTGTTGAACAGTAAGCTCGCTATCCTTAACAAATGTTTGCTCATCAAGGCAATTTTCAGCATAAAACTTATGCATTCTTCCCTCGGCAATCTTAACTTGAATGTTCTCAGGCTTACCTGAATCAGCAGCTTGCGCCTTATAAATTCCCATTTCATGGTCGACGATATCTTTGCTGACATCCTCTCTCTTTGCAGCAACAGGATTCGTTGCAGCAACTTGCATAGCAACGTCGCGTGCACATGTTACAAACCCATCAAGGGCAGGATCAATTCCGTCAAGTTTGAATGTAACTAAAACGCCAATCTTGCCACCTCCATGGATATAGGAAGCAACGCCATCAGCCTCAATTTTAGAAACACGAGATATTTCACTGTTTTCTCCCATAACATGGATGCAATCAGTCAAAATCGCTTCGACTTTCTCTCCATCTAGCTCGCAATCCTTAACGTTGTCAACAGTGACTTCTTTGTTAGAAAGCAAAACTGCCTCAGCAATTTTCTTAGCATAAGCATGAAACTTTTCATTCATTCCAACAAAGTCAGTTTCACATTTAAGTTCAACAATTGCGCCATATTTGTTTCCAGGACCAGTTATAGCCATAATCGTACCTTCGTTGGTTGCACGACCTGCCTTCTTTGCAACAGCTGCTAGACCGCGAGTGCGCAAAACATCGATCGCTGCGTCTATCTCCCCTTGTGCCTCAGTTAGAGCTTTTTTGCACTCCATCATTCCAGCGCCAGTTATTTCACGAAGTTCTTTAACTAATGAAGCTGTTATCTCAGCCATAATAAAATCTCCTTATTTTAAAAATCTAATAATTTACGTTTTTACTTTTATGCAACGTCTGTTTTTTCATCACTCTTTTCTTCAGCTTGACCCATCATCTCTTCTGGGCTAATGACAGCTTGAGTGCCAGCCAAAATGGCATCTGCAACAAAATCACACAAAAGCTTGACGCTTCCGATTGAGTCATCATTTGAAGGAATGCCAAGAGTTATATCGTCAGGGTCACAATTTGTGTCAACTATTCCAAATACTGGGATATTTAACTTCTTAGCTTCCTTGATTGCGTTTTCTTCTTTCATAGAATCTACGATAATTAATGCTTGTGGTAATTTAGTCATTTCTCTAATTCCGCAAAGATTTTTATTTAATTTATCGTATTCTTTCTTTAATCCAACTACTTCTTTTTTAGGTAGTTTTTCGAATGTTCCGTCTGCTTCCATTTTTTCAATTTCATCTAGACGATTAACTCTTC
>CAVAIA010000062.1:0-7022 GCA_963588595.1 bacterium
GCCTATTTTCATTGGCGGATGGTGATTTGTTTGGCGCGGGAATAGGAAAAGGGCTTTGCACAAACATTCCTTATGTTGAAAGTGACTTTATCTTCAGTGCGATTGCCGAAGAGACTGGTCTTTTGGGCGCGGCAGGAGTGCTTTTGCTTTACTTGCTTTTTGCTATAAGAGGAGTTTGCATCGCAGCAAGAGCAAAGTCGGACGTAAGCTCATTTATATCCGTTGGTTGCACGTCGATCGTTGTTCTCCAAGCGTTTATCATCGTTGGAGGCGTCACCCGCTTGATTCCGATGACTGGAATAACTCTTCCTTTTGTAAGTCAAGGTGGAACTTCTCTAATTTGCGGTTTTGCCATTGTGGCGCTGCTCTTAAGAGCGGGAGATGAAGGAACGGGCCTTTCAACCGAGATGAACGTTTCTAGAAGAAAACATGCGCTAGATGATGGTGTTTTGGGAAGATATGCTCTAGGTAAACGCTTGACTCACCTAATCATTATATTTAGTTTGCTATTTTGCGCGCTAGTTGCAAATTTGACTTACATTATGGTGGTTGATGCAAAGAACATTCAAAACATGTCAAACAACAACCACACCATCGCCAAAGAAGCCAAAACTGAGAGAGGCGCTATAACAACGTCGGATGGTGTTGTTTTAGCTAAGAGCGAAAAGCAAAGTGATGGGACTTATTCAAGGCTCTATCCTTCAGGAGACCTTGCAAGTCACGTTGTTGGCTATTACTCTTCAATTTATGGAACGTCTGGAATTGAGGCATCGTTAAATGACACATTAACGGGCAAAGAAAACTTTGCTCAATTCAGCGACCTTCTTGACTACATGACAGGAACAAAGCAAGCGGGAAATGACGTTAAGTTAACGATTAATTCGAGTGTGCAAGAGGCAGCTCAACAAGCTTTGAGCGGACAAACGGGAAGTTGCGTTGTTTTAGATCCAACAACGGGGGAAGTTCTTGCTATGGCATCAAGCCCAACCTACGATGCTTCAGACGTTGAAAGTGTGCTTAAAAACGCAAGTTCTGGAAGCAGCGACTCATCGCTTTTGAACAGGGCAATATCCTCAATTTCAAGCCCAGGTTCAACTTTTAAGACTGTCACGTTAACAACTGCATTTACAAATGACATTGCAAACGAAAGCACAATTTTCTCGGCTCCTGGAAAGATGACAATCGGCAACGCTGCTGTCACCAACTTTGGCTCAGCTGGTTATGGAAATGTTACATTGAGGCGAGGGTATGAATATTCCCTTAACACTGTCTTTGGGCAGCTTGGCGTTCAAATTGGAGCTAAGCGTCTAGTTTTGGGCGCAGAAAACTTTGGCTTTAACTCAAATATAGACTTCGAGCTGTCTGTTAAAAAGAGCGTCATGCCTGACCCTGACGAGATGACAGAGTGGGAGACTGCATGGGCGGCTGCAGGAGAGCCTGTTGGCGAGCACTCCAGCCCGGCAGGCCCTCAAACGAACACTTTCCAAATGGCACTTGTTGCTGCAGCGATTGCTAACAATGGAACTATAATGCAACCTCACATCGTCGAGAGCGTTAGCAACGCCAAAGGTGAACTTGCTTCTTCAACAACTTCTTCAATCTTTAAACAAGCTTGCACAAAAGAAGTCGCGTCCCGAGTCCTTGAGTGCATGAAAGGTGTTGTTAAAAATGGAAGTGGACGGGCGGCAGCGGTTAGCGGAGCGACTGTTGCAGGAAAGACTGGAACTGCCGAAAACGCAGGGCAGAACCCAGATTCTTGGTTTATTGGTATCGCGGACGCTGATGGAGACAAAAACGTTGTTATAGCGATTGAGATTGAAAAATGCGAGGAAGGTCTTGCTGCTTCAAAAGCCAAGGCAGTAATCGAGGCTGCCCTTGCTGCTCAAAAGTAAGACGAAGATAAAAGATTGGTTCTTCAATTTAGAGGTTTTTAGGCTTGTATGGTAAAATGTTAGGCACTAAGCACTTAATTTTTTAGCACTACCGCAGAACAATTGAAACACGTGTAAGGAGATAAAGTGAGCGCAAATAGTTCAATGACTGGCAAAGTTTTAAATGGAAGGTATGAAATCGGCGAGAGAATCGGCGTTGGAGGGATGGCCGAGGTCTACAGCGCCCAAGATAGCGTTCTTGGCAGAATAGTTGCCGTAAAAGTCATGCTTTCAAAATATGCGGAGGACGAGGATTTTTCGCGTCGTTTCCGCCAAGAGGCAGCAGCTGCAGCCAACTTGCAATCACCTTACATTGTCAACGTATATGATTGGGGTCACGACCTCGGAACTTATTTCATCGTTATGGAATATGTTCGTGGAAGCGATCTTAAAAGTGCAATCAAGCAAAGAGGCGCAATCAACCAACGCAAAGTTGCCGAAATCGGCAGTCAAGTTTGCCAAGCTCTAAGTGTTGCTCACGCTCAAGACATAGTTCACAGAGACATCAAGCCTCAAAATATAATGGTTCAACCTGACGGCAACGTCAAGGTGATGGATTTCGGGATTGCTAGAGCTAAAAACTCCGTTTCAGAAAAAACAGGAAACGTTTTAGGAACAGCTCACTACATCTCTCCTGAGCAGGCGCAAGGTCATGACTTAACTAACGCAACTGACATCTATTCCCTCGGCGTTGTTCTTTATGAGGCAGCAACTGGAAAACTTCCTTTTGATGGACCTGACGCGATGAGTGTTGCTATGATGCAAGTGCAAGATGAGCCGATGTTGCCAAGCGCAATCAATCCAGATGTTGATCCAGCTCTCGAGGCAATCATAATAAAAGCAATGAGAAAGAAGCCAGAAGATCGATTTGCAACAGCTCAAGAAATGAAAGCGGCTCTAAATGACTATCTAGCTGGCAGAGCTAGCTCATCGTTCACATCCGCTGCAACATCAGTTTTGCCGGTTGCTGCAGCTGCGGCTGCTCTTTCTAAAGATGGCGCAACTCAAGTTATGTCGCCTGTTAATGCAAATGGTCAAGCTGCTAAACAAGGCACAGCCTACAACCAAAACAACACGGCAGGCAAAAAGATGTCAGGAAAGAAAAAAGCTGGAATTGTTATCGGCTCTTTGCTCGCGATTGCTGCTATTGCTGCAGCATGTTGGTTTGCATTTGGTCAAGGAGGAGACAAAATTGACGTTCCAGATGTGACAGGAATGACAACTGAGCAAGCTTCCACTGTTATAAAAGCAGCTGGCTTTGAGGTTGGAAGCATGGAAAGCGTTTATGACACAAGCACCGAAGCTGGGCATGTTATAAGTCAAAACCCGAAGAGTGGCGACAAAGCGGCAAAGGGCACGAAAATTAACCTAGTAATTTCTCAAGGAACTGAGCAAATTGAGGTTCCGGATGTAACAAACATGTCGCAAAAGGATGCGCAAGCGGCGCTTATCAAAGCGGGGTTTGCAATTGGAACGATAAGTGAAGAATATTCGTCGTCTGTTGCAGAGGGAAATGTTATGAAACAAGACCCTGCTGGAGGGCAAAATAAGGCGAAAGGTTCAAGCATCAATCTTGTTATATCAAAGGGCGCTGAGACTGTGACTGTTCCTAACTTGATAGGGCTAACTCTCGATCAAGCGAGAACGACTGCGGCAAATTATGGATTTACGATTTCACAAACGGGCAGCCAAGCTTCTGACTCTGTTGCGGAAGGGTCAATTATTTCTCAAAGCCCTCAAGCAGGCTCGCAAGCTAAAAAGGGAAGCGCGATAGGATATGTCATTTCAACGGGCTCTTCGCAAGTGAGTGTTCCAAACGTTGTTGGATACACCTCAACCGGGGCAAAGAGCGCGATCGAGAGCTTGGGATTGGTTTGCGTTGTTCGCGAGCAAAGCTCATCATCGGTTGCAAGTGGTAACGTTATTTCTGTGAACCCGAGCGCAGGTTCGAAGGTTGAAGTTGGCTCAACTGTGACTATAATTGTGTCTAGTGGTTCTAATTAAAAATAAAGTGCTCGAGGATCTGGAGAGTTAAATGAATAAAAAAGTTCTTGTTTTCGGTCACAGAAACCCAGACAACGATTCAATCAGCTCGGCAGTCGCTTATGCCTATCTAAAAAATAAGCTCTCTGAGCGAAAGGAACGCTATCACGAAAAAGAAGATGGCTATGACTACGTTCCAGCTCGCCTCGGCGAGATGCCAAAGGAAAGCGAGTGGGTTTTAAAAAAGAACGGTTTTGACTTTCCAGTTTTGATCTCTCACGTTTTTCCGCGCGTTTGTGATGTTATGACTCCAAATCCAATCGCTGTTAAAAAAGACACGACGATGATGGAGGCGGGAAGGCTCCTTCGAAAACATAACATTCGCTCTCTCGTTGTTGAAGACAATGATGGTAAATTCGTCGGCTTGATTTCAACGAGGAATGTTGCTGAGCGCTATGTTGAAGCGACTGACGCTCTTGACTCTGAAAACTACACCAATGGTGACGTAGCAAAATCATTAGAGGAATCTTTGTCTCAAAGTGTTAGCGAGTTGATGTCAACGGACGTGTTTACCGTTGATAAAGAGCATGTTTTAAAGGACGCCATAACCGATCTTATGGAAAGCCCTTTGAGGGAAGGCGTTGCAATCGATGAAGATGGGCGTGCCGTTGGAATTGTAACAAGAAGCGACGTCGCGCGTTATGACAGACGCCGCGTTATTCTAGTTGACCATAACGAAACGAGGCAATCTGCTCCTGGGATCGAAACTGCAAAAATTATGGAGATCGTTGACCACCATAGAATTGCAGACGTGACAACGAGCGATCCAATCAAGTTTTTAGGACTTCCAATAGGCTCAACTGCAACCATTGTTGCGCTTGAATTTGAGAAGCATAGAGTTAGCATTCCTCCCAAGATCGCGGAAGTTTTGCTCTCGGCAGTTATGACAGACACTTTGCTTTTAAAGTCTCCAACGACAACTCATTCAGATATTGAGCAAGCTGACTATTTGGCAGACATAATCGGCGAAGAAGCGCTAGACTTCGGAAAACTTGTTTTTGAGAAGAGAGGCGACGATTCAAAGATCCCGATCGACTCTCTTGTTGCGGGGGACTCAAAGGAGTTCATGCTCGACACTGACGTTATTTTAGTTTGCGCTCATGAAACAACAAATCTCGACGCCGTTTTGGCAAGAGAGGCTGAAATAAGAGAATATATGCAAATGTTGCTCCAAGCGAAAAAATATAAATTCGTTCTTTTCATGGTCACAGACATTCTAAAAGAAGGCTCGCAATTCATTTGCGAAGGTGACAGAAAGGCCATGAACAGGGTGTTTGACATAGAATGCCATGGTCAAGGCGGAACATGGATGCCAGGCATTGTTTCAAGAAAGAAGCAAGTTGCTCCCTTGCTTTTAAACTACATCTAGTTTTAAAATTTTAAAAGGTTTTTAAGTTTAATAAAATTTCCAAAAGATAAAAGAGAAAGGGTTAGGGAAATGGCGGTAGTAACAGATGTTTTTGCAAGACAAATTCTTGATTCAAGAGGAAATCCGACAGTTGAGGTCGATGTTGAGCTCGATGATGGCGCGTTGGGCAGAGCTGCAGTTCCTTCTGGCGCTTCAACTGGCGCTTTTGAAGCAGTTGAGCTTCGCGATGGAGATAAATCAAACTATCTCGGAAAAAGTGTCGAGAAGGCAGTTGAGAATGTAAACTCAAAGATAGCTGAGGAAATCATCGGTCTTGAGGCGGATGATCAAAGAAGCGTCGACATGTTGATGATCGCTGCTGATGGAACTGAAAACAAAGGCAACTTTGGCGCAAATGCCATTTTGGGGGCATCTTTAGCTGTTGCAAAAGCAGCTGCGGAAAGCGCTGGTTTGCCTTTATATAAATATATAGGTGGCGCGTCTGCTCACGTTTTGCCAACGCCGATGATGAACATTTTAAATGGTGGCGTTCATGCCGACAACAACGTTGACTTCCAAGAGTTCATGATTATGCCAGTTGGAGCTTCAAGTTTTGCCGAGGCGCTTCGTTGGTGTTCAGAAATCTACCACACTCTTAAATCCGTTTTGCATGAAGCGGGTCTTGGAGGCGGAGTTGGAGACGAAGGTGGATTTGCGCCTAACTTAAAAACAAATGAAGAGCCGCTAATTTGGATAGAGAAAGCTTGCGAGAAAGCAGGCTATAAGCCTGGCGTCGACATAATGTTTGCTATGGATCCTGCTTCAACTGAGTTCTATGACGAAAAGAAGAAAAAATACGTTTTGAGTGGAGAAGGAAGAGAGCTCTCAAGCGACGAGATGGTTGATTATTGGGCAGCTCTAGTCGAAAAGCATCCGATTATCTCAATCGAGGATGGAATGGCTGAAGAAGATTGGGATGGATGGAAAAAGTTGACTGAAAGGATTGGAGACAAAGTCCAACTCGTTGGAGATGATCTATTTGTAACTAACGCAAAGCGCCTCCAAAAAGGAATAGATAATGGTTGCGCGAATTCAATTCTTATTAAACTTAACCAAATTGGATCGCTAAGTGAAACTTTAACGACGATCGAGCTTGCAAAAACTCATGGCTACACTTGCGTTATTTCCCACAGAAGTGGCGAGACGGAAGACACAACTCTCGCCGATTTGGCGGTTGCTATGAATGCTGGGCAAATCAAAACAGGAGCTCCTTGCAGGAGTGATCGCATCGCTAAATATAATCAACTTCTTCGAATTGAGGAGCAACTCGGAGAGGAAGCGACTTACGCCGGAAAGAGTGCTTTCTATAATCTGTAAAAATAGATTAAATGACAAAAATTTAATCGTGTTTAATTAAAAATAGGGCGCTGAACTGCTAACTTTTCACCAATTAAGTTAGAAATTCTCGCCCTTTTTTTATATCAAAACGTCTATAATGAATTTGTTCTGTTTAGTTTGTTCTCTGTTAGATTAGTTTCTGCAAAGGAGGGAATGATGGGTTTTATCGATTTTCTTAATGGCCCAGTCCTTGACGGGGTCAATTTGATCAACGGTTACCTAACTGACTATGTTTTAGTCGTTTTGTTGATCGCAACGGGGCTTTACATCTCCATCAGAACAAAGTTTGTTCAGGTTCGCTG
>CAVAIA010000063.1:0-2939 GCA_963588595.1 bacterium
TTACCTGGGAGCTTTTCGTTATTTTTCACATTCCAAAATGTAAAAGAGCAAGCTCTTTGATTCAACTTGCATGAGCGCCGCTGCCGCGCAGCGATACTTGCGCTCGTTTTACTTGTTTCTGCAGGAAGTTACCAGGTCAATCAAAGTCTGGCACCTTTTTTCTCACTAAAAAAGAATCCATGCAGAAGTATCGCTTCGCGACAACGTTGCTTATGCGAGCAACGTTCATAGGCTTGCTTTTTTACAATTTGGAATGTGAAAAGTGAAGTAAGTTTCCAGGTAAACGAAAGTCTGGCACCAATTTCCCCCACGTAAAAACCTCCCAGGTTCTAACACCTGGGAGGTTATTTTGGGAGGTTATTTTGAGAGGTCATTTTGAAGGGTTATTTTGCGAGGCTTTTGTTAGGCCACTTTAAAGCCTTGGAGATTCTTTGTTAGGTTACTTTTAAGCTTTTGATGCCTTTCGTTAAGTTAAGGTTTCTTGTTAGGTTGTCGAGAAGCTTTATTAGCAACTTATTTAGCTTGCGGTGCAGTCTCCTTATTTTTATAACGGCGAATGAAATAGACAATTGACAAGATGATTATCGGAGCATATGTTACAAGGATTGACAACAACGAGGATACACCTGAAGACGACCCTGAAACGAAGAAAATTGCACCTGTTTGAACTGCGGAAACTTCTTCAGTGATGATTGCAAAACCATAGAAATTATTGATCCAATGAATAAACATTCCTGGCATCAAATCTCCGAACGCCATATTTGCAAAATACATTATTGCTCCCATCAGAAAATAATTGAAACCAGCTGCCACTAAATCGAGAGTGTTCGATTGTGAAATCATTTCAGGGTTTGCAAAATGCATCATCATGAAAAACGCGCTTGAGATTATTCCGAAGATTATGCATTTGGCTGTAGGTGCAATTTTGTTTCCGCAAGCTGCTCTCAAGAAAACGCCGCGAAACACAATTTCCTCATAGCTCGTTTGCATCCAGGTGAAAACCAACGCCATAGCCAAAGTTATCAAGATAGATTTCAATCCGATTGGATTAACAGAAATTGAAGAGGTGTTTCCCAAAGCAAGGTCAAAAACTAAGGAAATAACAATTCCAAGAATCCAACATCCTAATATCATCCCTATTGTTTTGAAGTTTATGGATCCACCTTTTCCGAAAACAAAATCGCGAAATCTTGTTTTCATGAACTTGTTAAGCATAAAAACACTCGCTAAAAACATCATTGCAAAGCCAGCGAACGTCGATAGCGTTTCAGGAAGCCAAGAAAGCTCTCCTTCGGCGACCGTTAATTTTCCAATTACAACCCCAATGCTTCCAAAGAAAAGATAGATAAACATCAAAATAAAAAAGAATGCGATCCATCTGCCAACAGAAGCCTCATTGTTTCCATGAGTTTTCTTTTTCTTTTTTGTCGTAGGTTCTTGTGAGATCGGCTCTTCAATCGAAGTCTCCATATTTCTCCTTTCATTTAAAGACATGATTTAAACACCAGAATAATACCACATGTTATTTTAGTTAAAATGTATTTAATAAAAAAATAACAAAGTGGGGTTCTTATGGAAACAATCATAATAATCGTAATTTTGGCTGTCGTTATCATTTGCCTTCTTTTTATCTTTGTTCTTCAACAAAGGAAGAGTGGAGAGGAGCAATTAAAGAATGCCGCTGAGCAAATGCAGCAAGTAAATCAGCTTATGAATGATAATTTCAATCAATTGAATAGAATGCTGACTGACAATAATACGCAAAGTGAAAATAAGTTTTCGAGTTTTCAAAAGAATATAAATGCGCAACTCGATGTTGTTGCGAAGAACGCGGGTGAAATGACGAAGGTTGGGGATGATATCCGCTCCCTTAATAAAACTTTGTCAAATGTAAAAAACAGAGGAACGATTGGCGAATGCCGCCTAGATGCGCTTCTTGCTGATTGTTTGACCTCAAATCAATATTCCCCGCAAGTCCAAACCAAGCCAAACACCCGCGAGAGGGTTGATTTTGCAATTAATCTTCCTGGGAAAGATGAGCAAAACTTGCTTTTGCCAATCGACTCTAAGTGGCCAATCGAGGATTACAACAAACTATTGGAGGCGACGAGCAAGGACGAGGAGCAAATTGCCAGGAAGGATCTTTTTAAGAGAATAGAAGATGATGCGAAGGACATTTCAAGCAAATATATAAATGAGCCAAAGACAACGGACTTTGCAATTATGTTTTTGCCAACAGACAGCCTTTATTTTGAGGTTATAAAAGATTGTGAGTTTTTTGAGAAATTGAGGAGCAACTATAAAGTTATAATTGCAGGTCCAACAACTCTTTTTGCCATTGTTGACTCAATTTCTATAGGGTTTAAAACGTTGGTGATTGAACAAAGGTCGAAAGAAGTTTGGGATGTTTTAAAAAACACTCAAAACGAGTTTAATAAATTCTCGGACGAGCTTGACAAATGTTTGAAACAAATTAATACAGTTGAAGGTACTCTAGAAAACCTTAAAGTCACTAGAACAAACCAAATCAACAAGGCGCTTTCTAAACTTGAGGATTATGAGCAAGAGGAGTAATTTTTCAAAGAGCTAGTGAATTTAAAAGTTAATCATGATATAATCTCGATTTTAGCCGATCAAGGAGAGATTTATGTTAACTAAAGCAATCGAATCTAGAGATGTAGCAAGCAAGGTTTTATTAATTCTTGCCTTGATAGTTGGCATGTTTTGCTCGTTATGTTTTCCTCTTGTTGCAAATGCAACTGAAAACGCTCAAACAATTGAGCTTGGGCAAAAAGTTCAAGGAACTATGAGCGTTTCTATGCAAGAGACTTTGAACCCTTCTTCTTTGGCTTTGACTGGCGATAATCTAGTTTGGATCATTTCTTTGATATTGATCCCTCTTTTGATAGGTTCTTGTTGCATGTTATATAGAGCATATG
>CAVAIA010000064.1:0-4944 GCA_963588595.1 bacterium
GACTACGAATCAGACCGTCGGGGGTTCGAATCCCTCCGGGCGCACCAGTAAATTCGCAGTTAGAACCCAATTTTTCAAGTTTTTCCTCATTTCTCTACAACCCTCAAAGATTGATTTTAGACCAATTTTAGACCAAAAGATTGGGTCATGGAACTGGTCTTTCAAACAGAGCTGTTGACTTGTAGAACAACCTGCCTGCATTTAGAGACAGAATTTGAAAAGTTCCAACCGCCCACGTTCCTTTTCGAAAGGAATTTATCTCAAAAGCATTAATTGACCCAAGATTTTCGGTTGTAACAAAGACGGAAAACTGTTGCGTTGGTTTCAATTCGGAGCACGAACAAAGGATTCAAGAATTTAAAGATGAATTGTTTTCAAGGATTGGATGAAGATTTGTCCCTGCAAATTTTTGAAATAATTGTTTAATAAACGACAATTCATAAATAAACCAGTCATTTCTGAAGTCATAAAACATTAAGCCTGCTGTTGTCCCTCAAAAAATGCTTTCTGGCGCTCGATTTCAGCCTTCAATTGCTCTTCTGTTGGCAAGTAAGTGAGGTATTTCGCAGCAAAGAGCTGTTCGCTGCCGTTGAGCATTGAATAGTGGGCAACGTCTTTGTCAGTTTCTGTACAAAGAACAATTCCGAGCGTCGGATTGTCGCCCTCTTGGCGCTTCATTTCGTCATACAAACGAACATACATGTCCATTTGCCCAATGTCTTGATGAGTTAACTGCGTGGTTTTCAAGTCAACAAGAACGAAGCATTTTAGCAGGTAATTGTAAAACACAAGGTCAATGTAGAAGTCATTAATCTCAGTTCTGATGTGCTGTTGCCTCGCTATGAAAGCATAACCTTTGCCAAGTTCAAGCAGGAACTTTTGCAAATTAGAAATGATTGCGTTCTCAAGTTCTGTTTCCTGAAAATCGCTATTAGGCTCAAGCCCTAGGAACTCCGCAACAACTGGGTTTTTAATGAACTCAAGTTTATCGGCTTGTAGAGGTGCAGTTAAGTTTTTCATTTCATTTTCAACCGCAGGCTTCTTGTCGTCTTGAGATTGAAGTAGCCTGTAGTAATACTGAGATGAAATGTTGCGGTCAAGCGTTCTTGAACTCCAGCCCTCGTTTGCGCATTCGTTCATATACCATGTTCGAGCATCTTCATCGGCAACACGGGAAAGAGAGCGGTAATGCGTCCAACACAATTCGGAACGCAGTGCGTTCCGTTTCTTAAAAGAAAGGTAGAACTGACGCATAAAGCGCAGGTTGCGAACATCGAATCCTTTGCCAAAGTCCTCGGTTAGTCTTTCAGAAAGTTCTTTAATTAACCCTTCTCCATATGTCGCGTGATCTTCACCTCCTTGTTTTTCTACAATGAGTCGTCCGATTTCCCAGTAGGCACTAACCATTGCAGAACTTACTGCTCTGTAAGCGTGATTTCGCGCCTGTTCAAGAACAGAAGAAACGCATTTATAGAAATCATCTGTTAGGAGCTTCGAGCTATCAGATTTTGTAATTTTATTCATGGTGAGCCTCGCATCAAATTTGCTTAATCTATAAACAAAATTATAAATGTGAGTAGTAAAAAAACTCCTAACCAATTTTCGAACTTCAGCATTTGGTCTAAATTGATTTTTAGACCAAAATTAGACCAAATGCTTGCAGTCACTAAACATCGCTCAAGCACAAATTCCGAGGTCAGGGCGTTGCTCGCGTTCACTCAAAAACTCAGTTTGCCCAGCGTAGCACTCCTACGAATCAGACCGTCGGGGGTTCGAATCCCTCCGGGCGCACCAGTAAATCCCCAGTGTTACACCCATTTTTTGAACAAAAAATATCAACTCAACAAATCTCCTCATCTTTGAATAACTTCTCACTTACGTTTCTTTAACCTGAATCTTAAATTAATCACATGAAATTGCTTCGCTAGAACGCCCAGTTACACTACAGTCAAAAACGTTCCCATAAGGTGCATCTACTCTTCGTAATCATGGCAGCCATCAATTTTTTGAATGCTTGTTGATGTAACGCAGGCGCTTTGCACGTTCTTGGCACTCTCTACAACAATACCTTGTGTCAAGGCGCCGACGCATTTCAACTGGAGTGAACAAACGTTGACACTCAGGGTTTTGGCATGTTCGGTATGCTGCATTGCTGACAAGCCCTCTTGCAAGCTGAAGGTGAATGGCATCCATTAAGTTCATTCCTCTATCGCTCAAGTCTACACCTTCCTTGACGAGTTTTATTAAGGGCATTGTTCTCGGAAGAAGCTGCGCAAGCCAACAAGTGTCTTCAGCTGCATAAAACAATTCGCGCTCTGTAAACCTTGGGAGGTCATCTCGAAGTACTCTAATAGTGTTTTTAATCATGGTTTGTGTGTCATGGACAGCAAATATTGCTTCTTGGAACGAAACAGCTGCAAGTTTTCTGACATCCACAACCTCTTCATTTTGCCCAGCAAGAAGTTCGTCGAAAATTGCAGCCGATGCTTCAATTCCTTCAAACTGAAAACTATAGTCTTCCCTCCAGTCCCCCGAGAATGCTTTCTCGTCAGGGTATGGTCTTATGTCCTTTACCCTTTCCATTGATAGATTTAAAGGTGTGAAGGTGTTTATTGCACCCGATTATTCGAAATTGGGAGATTCATGCGAACTTGAGAACCAACACCGTCAATTCAGGTCAAGAATTGTTAGCATTTGGCTTTCCGTTAATTTACGCTCGATTGTTGTTCCATTGGTTTCTGTAGCCAACATTTCGGGAATGAAAACAATGCTAGACGGAATGAAGAAGTGCACCATTGTTGCCTTTAACGCTAAAGGAGCTATGGGCGACGCAGGTCAACTTCCAATTTTCCAGAATTCTATCAAGTATACAGTTGACAATTTGCCCGAATTGCAAGAAATAATCGTGTATTCAGCATCCCCAAACAAAGAAAAAGTTCTTGAAATATTCGAATACGCAATTCAAGAAGGCATTTGTATTCAAATCCCCGACAACATGTTGCAGTCACGAAATAGATTGAAAGGAGGTGAATAAATGACATCAAATAGGAATTCAGGCGTTGGACATGGCTCTGGTGGTTCACCTCAATCATCATTTGAGGAAATGTATTACGAAATGGAGGTCGATGAGATTGAAAGGGAAGCAGAGCTTAACGAACCCTCCCTTTACGCTCCTTCCCCGAAGCATGACGAGAATCATGGTTGGGGAAGTGTTAATCCCATAAAATCACAAAAAGAAGGGCAAAGGCTTCTTGATGAGGCTTTCTGGGACGAAAGGCAAGCTTACAATGTGACAGATGAAGGCAAAATCGTAAAATTTCAGCCGTCAGGAACTTCTAACAATGAATACCATTCGTATGAAGTTTCAAAGCCAAGAGACATTCCAAGTGGTATTTTAAAACAATTCCATAGTGCAGGAAAAATAACAAGGAGCGAATATAATAAGCTAAGGAAAGGAAAAAGAAAATGAGTAGAGACACTAAAACATTTGACATTCAATGGAAGTTCTTCGACGAAACTAAAGAAACTGAAGTTTCGATGTTTGTTGGCGGTGAAAACGTTCTTGCTTTTCAACGCGAAGGAGAAACTCTAACAACAAGGTGGAACCTCGAAGAACTTGCATTTTGGTTGCGTGATTTCGTTGACAACATGCACAACGACCCTTATCCAGTGGAGGTTGAAGGTGCTTTCGCGTCAATTAAGGACGTTAACTCCCATGAATTCGACTGTGAAGACGAAAGTGAATTTGATGCATACTATGACGCTTTGGAAGCATGGAACTTAAAACACAGATGGCACACTGCCTCAAATGGCGCAATTTTAGCAGACCTTTATTTTCGGCAAGTTGACGATTGTGTTGAGATTTCATGGAACAACACCGATTGCGAGGACAGCGTTACTTTTAAGTTTGACTTGGGCGGAGCGTATGTGCCTAAGGATGAATTTTGTTCCAAAATCGACTCATTTTTGAATGCGTACGCTGACCATTGGTTTAACCCAGCGAGTCGCAAATAGCTTTGAATTGTCTCATAGTGAAACGGGAGCGGAGACCTACCAAACTTTGAGTTAGGTCGCAGTCTCCGCTCAAGGCTCTCCCCTAAGTTTTGTGTAAACTTCTAAATTGGTGTAAGGTTGAATTACACGATTTGGAGAAGTTTTTATGGACGCGATTCGCCTTCAAGTTCGAATCCCTCCGGGGGCACCACTTTAATTCCTAACAATAACAAATATCTTAAGTGCTTTTTTACATGGTATATAAAAAAGGGAAGCATGTCCGCTTCCCTTTAGTTTTTAAAATCTCTTAGTGAGCGTTTATGTGTTTTGGTAGCTTATAAAAAGCTATAAAAAAAATTAAAAGCAAAAACATGGAACAACGCCAAACGCAGAACGGCCAGGCCAGTTACCGCCCATGCCAACTGAAGAACCTCTGCGCCCAGAATTAGTGACAACAGCCCAGTAATTCCTGTTAACCGTTTCGGGAGACCTTAAATAAAAAGCAGTTCTTCCATGATCTGCTTGGTTTAATACCTCATTTCCGGCCCTAGTACTTAAAGTTAATGAATAATTAGAATAGGTAGTGTCAGTATCGATGCTTTTATCTCTATAGAAATCATATTGATCTCCCTCCATAATCGTTTGGGTATCGTTGATTCTCCCCGTTATCTCAGAATATGACAAAACCCACATTTTATCTGCTGTTGAAGTGAGGACAGTAGACCCTCCGCCGACAGTCGCAGCTTTATCAACTTGCAACAAATCATTCGTAAATGCACTGTTAAAAGAATTCCACACGCTGCCTCCGGATCTTAGCTGCGTTCTCATATTAGAAGAAGCCCAGCCTCCTGTATTTCCGTTATTTATTGACAAGGCAGTATTTAGCAAATGTGACGCTTGGAAAGTAAGTGTTTCGTTTGAACCATGGCTCCCAACTTGCAAAATTCTGAA
>CAVAIA010000065.1:0-4749 GCA_963588595.1 bacterium
CTTCTTAATGGAGCCGCCGCCATAAATCAATTGCACTTGCTCCCCATATTTTTGAAGTTCCTCTTCTAGTGCACTCATCGAGTCGGGTCCAAAAATAATCTTCGTTGGGTTTTCATAAGTGAAATTACCTAGCATAATAAATTCCTTTCATAGTTAATTTAAGTCTGACACTGATTTTTCCGTTTCTTTAGCTTACTTTTCTAACTTTACTTTAGTTGTTCCTGCCAGTGGCTTTTCGCCCGGGCGAGATTTTGGGCCAACAAGTTCGTGGGCGACGTAGGGCTCTTCCAAATAGTCAATCTCTTCAGGAGCTAATTTCAACTCTAGTCCGCGAACAGCGTCGTCAACTCGCTCGGGCTTCGAACATCCCACGATTGGGGACGTGCACCCCTTAGCAATGAGCCATGCAAAAGCAACAGAAGCCATTGAGGTTTGTTTCTCGTCAGCAATTTTTTTAACGCGCTCGACAATTGGGATGTCTTGTTCTTTTGCAAGTTCATATTTGTTAGCCAGCGTTTTATCAGTCTTGCCACGCACCGAATCGCTTTCCCATTTTACATGAGTCAGATGTCCGCTAGCGAGAGGACTGTAGGGCGTAATCGCCACCTCAAATTGCTTACACACAGGTATCAATTCGCGCTCGTCCTCGCGGTAGAGCAAATTGTAGTGATTTTGCATGCTTGTGAATTTTGTGAGGCCTTCTCTCTCAGCAATCACTTGCATATTGTGGAATTGATAGGCGTACATCGCGCTTGCCCCAAGTGCCCGAACCTTGCCAACTTTCACGAGATTATGAAGAGCTTCCAAAGTTTCTTCCATTGGCACGTCGTAGTCGAACCTGTGGATTATATATAGGTCAAGGTAGTCGGTTCCAAGGCGCGACAACGTGCCTTCAATTTCGCGCTCAATTGCTCTTGACGAAAGTCCGCCCTCATTGAAATGTACTTTGCTTGCAAGCACAACATCTTCGCGTTTGACCCCTAAATTTTTAAGCGATTTGCCAATGTATTCCTCGCTTGTTCCAAAAGCATAAACGTTCGCGGTGTCAATAAAGTTAATCCCGAGGTCAAGCGCGTGTTTTATCACTTCCTGCGTTGAGGGTTGATCAATTGTCCATTGATGAAAGTCGGGTGACGCCTCACCAAAACTCATTCCGCCTAGGCAAACCTTTGAAACTTCAATCCCGCTCCATCCAAGTTTTGCGTATTCCATTTGTTATTCTCCTAATTATGTGTAATAGGTTGAAGATTACAATTTTGAATATTCGTCATCGCTAACAGGCTCACACCACTCATTGCTTGTGTTTTCTCCTGGAATTTCAATTGCGATGTGGCTAAACCAGCTGTTCACCTTTGCGCCATGCCAATGCTTAACGTTCGCAGGAATTGAAACGACGCTTCCTTCATGCAAGCTGACTGCCTCTTTCCCTTCCTCTTGATACCAACCTTCGCCTGCTGTGCAAATTAGCATTTGTCCTCCACCTTTTTGCGCATGGTGAATGTGCCAATTGTTCCTGCAGCCTGGCTCAAAAGTGACGTTTGCTGCAAAGAGCCCACTTTCTACGTCAGTCAATGGGTTTAAAAATGATTGACCTGAAAAGTATTGCGCATATCCGTCATTAGGGTCTCCGATTCCAAACATGTTGACCTTTTCAAAATCAGTTTTGTTTTCGTAATTCATAAATCTGCTCCTTAAAGTGACTTTGTAAAACAAGAAATAATTTACACTATGTAACTTAAATTGTCAACACTTTGTCATTTTCCCAGGTAAATGGAAGTCTGGCACCTTTTTCCTCGTTTGCTATAAAATTAACGTCATGTCGATTTCAAACCCTGAAAACATACTTAACATTTCAAACAGACAAGAATTTCGTGATTGGCTTTCTAAAAACGCTGACAAAGAGGGCGAATGCTGGGTGGAGGGTAATCGCGGGGAACCTAAGGATGACAATCAGCTATATTATCTCGATGCAGTGGAGGAAGCGCTGTGTTTTGGCTGGATAGACTCAACTTTTAAAAAAATTGATGAAAGGTCTCTGCAAAGATTTTCGCCTCGCAAAAAAACAAGTAAATGGACTGAGCTTAATAAGGAACGAGTTAGAAGGCTCGAAAAACTTGGTCTCATGACCGACTTGGGAAGAGCAGTTCTTCCGAATATGAATGTTAAGAGTTTTAAGATAGATTCAGATATTGAAAGTGCGTTAAAGAAAGCGCGTGTTTATTCAAAATTTAAGAAGTTTCCGCCCTTATATCAAAGAGTTAAAGCTTACAACATTGCATTTTATAAGAGTAAGGATAGAAAAGCGTATGAGAGAATGCTTTCTCGGCTAATTGAGGAAACTAAGGCAGGAAATATGTATGGTGAGTGGAACGATTATGGAAGGCTTTTGGATTATTAAGAAAATCAGTGCCAGACTTCGTTTTACCTGGGAACTTTCTATATTTTTTTCAAAAACAAGCTAACCAAACAAAAGTAACGCTGCGCAATAAAGTAGCCCTTTCCAGTGAACTCTTTGAGCTTGCTTTTTTAAACTTTTGAGTGTTTGAAAATTCTGAGGGTAAATCAGTGCCAGACTTCTGTTTACCTGGGAACTTTCTGTCTTTTTCACATTTACAAGTGTAAATAAGCAAGGTCGTGGACACTTCTTACATGAGCCCATTTGTCGCGCAGCGATACTTCAGCTCGTTTTGCTTGTTTTTGAAAAAGTTACATGATAAGTAAAGTCTGACACCAATTATCTGCCGCTATTTCCCCAGGTACAGATAAGTCTGGCACCAATTACTCTCTTGTTGTTTGGCGCTCAAACTTTTGCATTATGAAGCGGAGGATATCGCTGCGGTTAAGAGTCCCGACGATTTTGCCATTTTCAAGGATTGGCAATTTTTTAATTTTGTGAGTCGACAGGATGTCAAGAGCTTTTTCGATCGAATCGTTAATGTCTAGACAAACGACGTTTTCCGTTGCGATTGTCGTCACTTCAAGCGAAAAAAGCTCTGAAACTTTTTCATCCATCGTTTGATTTTTCGCCATCTCAAGAAGAGCATATTGAGACGTTATTGGTGATGTTGTGTTCGCGACGTATCTCATTATGTCTCCATCGGAGATAAATCCTTTCGGATTTCCTTCGCTATCAACAATAGGCAAACCGCCAATTTTCTTGTCGATCATAATGCTCATCGCATCCATAACGCTTGCGCTCGACTGAACTGTCCAGGGAACTTCCTTCATGATATACGCTATCGTTAAGCTGGCCTCGTCCTTCTTTTTAATTGGAACTTTACTAGCTCTTGAATATATAAATGCAACGATAAAGGCGAAAATTGAAAGAATGCTTGCAACGCTCATCGCTAGCGAGAAGCCTTCTGCAAGGGCAAGCGAAGAGTTGGTTTCAGCATTCGCGGAAGCACTTTGCCCAAAGGACAAAAGACCAGTGTAGAGAGAAGGTCCAATGCATGCAGCTATTTGGATAAAAGTAGTCGAAAGTGCAACTCCATGCGGATTTTCCTCCGCTGAAAGAGTTTTCAGTCCCGCGGTTTGAGAGGGTGAGAAAACCGAGCCTGTTCCTGCATAAACTGCAATTGCAGCGAGGAACGCGAGTATCAAATTCAAACTAGTAGCGCTGAACGCGAGCAACAAAAAGCCAATTGCAATAATTCCGAATCCGATCGGCAAAAGTGGCCACTCTCCGAACTTGTCAAATATCTTTCCTGCAATGAGGGTAACTCCGCAATTGCAAAGAACCGGAATTAGCAAAACGAGACCAGCGACAAAAGGAGTTAGGCTGCATGCGCCCTCGAAGTAAAGTGGCAAAAGAACGCTGCAAGAAAAAGTTCCCATCATTGCAAGGGTGTTTAGCAAAATCGATGGCCAAAATCTTATCGACTTCATCGGTGAGAGGTTGATTAGGGGATTTTTGCACTTTAACTGTCGTAGGACGAACATGATGCAAATTGCGATGCAAATAACGAGCGATAAAGAACCATAGAGAATGTTTGACATGAATTCTGAAAGTCCATAGCTTAAGGTTATTAAGAAGAGGGTTGCTAAGGTAACCGACATGAGGTCGAGTTTAGCTGGATTTGTTTCAAGGTTTTTGATAGCAAAAATTGCGATGATTGTGAGGATTATCATTATGAGAGTTGGGAGAAAAAAGATTGCGTGCCAGCCAAAACTTGAGACAATTCCGCCGCAAACAACTGGGGCAAAAGCAGGTCCGAAGGTGATCATGCATCCTCCGATGGAAATGAATTGCCCGAGTTTATTCTTTGGTGTTACAACTAATATAGTGTTGGTCATCAACGGGATGAAAATGCCAGTTCCTAGTGCTTGAATCAGGCGAGCGACCATTAATATTTCGAAGGTTGTCGCAAATAGACCCATTGCTGAGCCAACTATGCTGAAGATTGCGCCTGAAAAATAGAGTTGTCTTAGAGTGAATCGTTGGTAGAAAAATGCCATGCACATGACAACAACGGTCGAGACAATCATATATCCTGTGACAAGCCATTGCGCTGTGACGGAGTCAATTTGAAAATCTGACATTATGGACATTAGCGCCATGTTTACCAAATTTTCATTAAACCCTGCTAAAAATGCAGTGGCGTATAACGTTGTAAGCAAGGCGATAGGAGCCTTTTTGTTCATTTGTAAATCCTTTCTTCTAGGCAAAAGTATTCTAACAAATTTTTGGTAATTTGGTGCCAGACTTCCGTTTACCTGGGGAAACAGTGAATGAAAATAAGTGCCAGA
>CAVAIA010000066.1:0-9170 GCA_963588595.1 bacterium
AGTTGATAACTTTTAGGGAGAAGTTGGGCAGGGGGAAATTGGTGCCAGACTTTGATTTACCTGGGGAAACAGTGAAAGAAAATTAGTGCCAGACTTGTTTTTAACTGGGAATTCTTGCTCGTTTTGCCTGATTTGTTTTGCTAGCAACCCAAATTGCAAAAAAGCGAGCTTTCTGACAATGCTCACATGAGCAGCGATGACGCGAAGCGTTACTTTTGCATGATTAGCTTGTTCTAACTGTAAGATTACAGAAAGTTCCCAGGTAAAACAAAGTCTGGCACCAATTTTCGCACCGTCTTCTACGAAGAATGAAACTTGAGCAAAAGTATCGCTGCGCGACAAGTGAGCTCTTGCGAGCTGAGTCCATGAGCTTGCTTATTTACATTTAAGAATGTTGAAAAATAACAGAAAGTTGCCTGGTAAATCAAAGTCTGACACTTATTTTCATTCACTGTTTCCCCAGGTAAATGGAAGTCTGGCACTGATTTCCCCACCATCCTTTCGTCAACTCTGTCACCTTTTTGCACTGCAAGTTTGTTATTATTTATTGCAAGAATGAGAGGCGAGAAAATGGACATAAAAAAGATAGAAAAAGGTGTCAGACTTATCCTTAAAGGGATTGGAGAAGATGTCGATCGTGAAGGTTTGAAGAAAACGCCTGAGAGAGTTGCGAAAATGTATGAAGAAGTCTTTGCCGGACTAAACCAAGAACCTGCTGAACTCTTCAAAACAACTTTCGACGAAAACCACAGAGAGATGGTGCTTGTCAGAGACATCCCTTTTTACTCAATGTGTGAACACCACCTTATGCCATTTTTTGGAAGTGCGCATATCGCCTACATACCTGCTGAAAATGGTAGGGTATGCGGGCTTTCGAAGCTAGCTCGGCTGCTTGACATTTACGCCAAAAGACCTCAGGTGCAAGAGCGTTTGACCAAGCAAGTCGCAGACACTTTAATGGAAGAACTCAACCCCCTTGGAGTCATCGTTGTTATTGAAGCGGAGCATCTTTGCATGAGCATGCGCGGGACAAAAAAGCCTGGGAGCAAAACGACAACTTCGGCAGTTCGCGGGGCTTTTCAATCGAGCGACAAAACGAGAAATGAAGCTCTTTCTTTGCTTCTTCGCAATTAGTTCTTAAAATAATCCACCAACTAACCACAAAAGATTCCACTACGAAAGTTTTCGTAGCATAAACTCATTTGCCTTGTTTTCAAGGTTGTCATCGAGCTTTGTAAGCTCGACGTTCTCGACTTTCTCTTTAGATGCATGCGCAATAGCGCGCGTCAAAAGCCAATCTGCAACTTCCGGATTTTTTGAAAGAAGCGGTCCATGAAGATAGGTTCCTATCAGACCTTTATACAAAACGCCATCTTCGGCTGACTCCTCAGAATTCCCACATCCAACTTTCGAAATAACTTTGCCAAACGGCTTTAGTCCCGCTCCTAAGTGCGTTCTTCCTGCGTGATTTTCAAAGCCAATAATGGGCGTTTTGCAAATCTTGCTCTTCAAAACTATGTTTGAAACAAGCCGATCCTTCGAAGTTCCAGGCCGGTTCGTTTCCATGTCGAGAATGCCAAGTCCCTCAACTTCCTTTCCATCAAGCAGCCAAGTTTTGCCAAGCATTTGATAACTTCCACAAATCGCAAGAAGCGGAGCGCCGCTCTCAATGTAGGCTTGGATTTGGTCTTTCCATTGCATAAAATGTTTCGAAGCAACTTCTTGCTCTCTATCAGGGGATCCACCGATAACAACAAGGTCGAAATCAGAAAAATTAACCTCATCTCCAGCATTAACGTCGAAGATTTCCGTTCTAAATCCTCGCCATTGCGCTCTGTTTTTCAAAATACGAACATTTCCCCCGTCGCCATAAAGGTTTAAAAGCTCCGGCATAACATGCGCAATTTTAAGTCTGGCACCTTTTTTCTTTTCACCTTTCGCAACGGAAAAATCATGTCTGACACCATTTTCCTTCTCCGTGTTTTGCCCGGTACAGACAAGTCTGGCACCTTTTTTCGCCACTAAGTTGTCTAGATCTTTTTTTACAGGAGGAAGGGCGGTGTAGTTGGCAATTGCATAAATTTCTTCAGGTTCACCCTCAAAACATTCGTTAATGTTTTCGCAAGTCAAGCTTTCGATCGCCGCATACTTCAAACGAACAGCCATATCAAGTGCGCGTGTTCCGCCGCAATAAAATTTTGCGTTCTTAAACTCTTTTAATTCTTCAAAATCAACATCCCAAAGCCACGAAACATCATGCCCATCTGCAATTTTGTCATTTATAAAAAAAGCAACAGCGCATTTTATCTTCGTATCAATTGAGTTTGCTATTATTCTCAAATTTTGATTGAATCCCGTCGGATTCTTCGCAAGGTTAAGCAAAACATCGCATTCTTTTGAATTGACGAGCAATTGATAACGCTGCAATCTGCCGTTTTGTGGTTCGAAACTATCAAGCCCCGCTTGCACATCACTTTCATTTGCGCCCAAGAGCATTGCAGCAGTTGAAGCTGCCAAAATGTTGTAGACATTATAAGAACCGACGAGCTTACTTTTAAGTTTAAGAACCTTCGATGAATTTTTCGCTGATTTTCTCTTATTTTGCGCAGATTCAAGATTGCCATTAACACCTTTATCTTTCACGTTAACGTTAAGACAAATGCCATCCTTGCTCATAGTGATTTTTTTTGCAAAAAAGTCAAGTTCAGGCCGAGAAAACCCGCACTTCTCGCACCTATATTTCCCAACTTTATCATATTGGCGAAACTCATAGGTAAGCATAGAGTCGCAAAATTGACACATTGTCGTGTCACTAACTAAATTCTCTTTTAAATTGAGAGGCTCATCAACTCCAAAAGTTATGTTCTTAGGCGAATGTTTGCGCTCCTCCAACTCTTCGCATCTCTTCGCGACCTCCGCACAAAAAGGGTCATCAGCATTAAAAACTAACGTCGTAGCAGGGCTTTTCCGCAAAGCTTCAACGACCGACGATTGAATTCTTTCTATCTCTCCGCAACGATCCAATTGATCACGAAAAAGGTTGAGAAGCAAAACGTAGTCAGCCTGCAAGTCTTTAAGGGTCTCTTTCAGCCAAAGCTCGTCGCTTTCAAAAATACCAACATCGCCTGCATTTTGTGAAAGAACGGCGCTGGTGATCCCGCTCTTCAAATTAGCACCTGAATAATTACAAAGGATCTTTTTACCCGATAGATCCATGATTTTGGCTATCAAATTAGTAACTGACGTCTTCCCATTTGTTCCAACGACAACGAGCTTTTTTCCAGAAATCTTCTTCGCAATTTCATTTGCTAAAACTGCTTCATCTATTCTAAGAGCAACCCTACCAGGCAAATTTGATGCATCTTTATTCGAAAAACGGCGAATGCCAAATCGCGAAAAAGCCGCTGCGCTTTTTGCTATTTTGTTTCTCAATGTCATATTTCAAGTTTAACATTTAGATCTTTTAAAATCGCCTGGAGCACACTTTCTTTTGTGTCCAACGAATTCGTTGGAAAGTCTTCGAGATATACCGGTATGTTTTCTGCAAATTCGCCACACTTAACTTCTTTTGGTTTAAAAACATTTACTCCGACTCCAATGACTAAAAAGCCTTTATAGATTTCCGAAGAAATCCCTGCAAGCTTTTCAGGTTTTGCTGATTTTCTTGAAAGAACGATGTCATTTGGCCTTTTAATCTCAAGTTTTTCTGCTGAAAACTTTTGCAATGTTTCAAAAATAATGCTTGCTACCCTAGTTGGAATTTCTGGAAGAGAAATTGGTGCCAGACTTGTTTTTAACAAAAGCGAAAAATAAAGACCGCCGAGGGGACTTTGCCATGAATGACCACGCATTCCATAACCCTTCGTTTGCTCATCTGCAACCACAACTATCCCCGGTAAATCGAAGTCTGGCACCTTTTGCACCTTTTCCCTTTGCCCAGGTAAATCGAAGTCTGGCACCTTTTTCCCACACGCGTTTTGAGTGATGAAATCCTTCACTATCAAGTTCGTTGATTCAACTGTTTGGTAACGAAAAATTCGCCATTCTAGATTGAGCATTTTTTACCTTCTATTTTTTGAGCAGCTCCAACGCGATCGCTTTCAGGGATTGAATCAATTCTAGTTCCGTCTGCCAAAATGTGCCCAGGTAAAATATCAAGAATCGGCTTAACAACAAAGTCGCGCTGAGTTGCTCCAACGTGAGGAAGCGTCAACAATTCACTTTCGCAAACATAGAGTTGATAATCTACGATGTCGATGTCAAGAGTCCGCGGTCCATTTTCGACTTCTCTAACTCTTCTCAAAGAATTCTCTATCGCATGAAGATAGCCAAGAAGCTCTTTGGGCGCAATTCCCGTTCTCAACAAAACCGCACAATTGACAAAGTCCGCTTGATTTTCAAGATATGCCGGCTTAGAAGAATAAAAGTTTGAAACATCTATCAATTGCGAGTCGGGCAAAAAGAGAAGTTCTTGAATTGCTAGGTTTAGCTGGGCTATCAAGCTATCTTTAATGTCTTTGCCACTAGATTGAACAAGAGCGACGTTCGCCCCAAGGCTCAAAATTGCATACGGCTTTAAGTCTTTTAACGCGTCGGCAACGACTTTAGCGTTGTGAACTCTTAAAATGCTAGCGCCCAGCTCCGCAGCCTTTAGGCATTCTTTCGCGGTCAAGGCGTCCTTCGCCTCACAATCTAAACTCTCGCTCGTTAATGTCGAAAGATAACTTTTTCTGCTCGGCGCAGCCATAACAGGACAACCGATATGCCTGAACTCGTGAATGTTTCTCATAATGTCTAGCGTTTGTTGCGCATTTTTTGCAAAACCAGGGCCCGGATCAACGCAAATTCGGCTCTTATCAATTCCCAAAACAGAGAGTGATTCAACTCTCTCAGAAAGAAAATCTTTAACCTCGCTAACGACGTCTTCATAATCACAATGCTCTTGCATATCTTGCGGAGTTCCCCTCATATGCATAACAACCAAGCCGCAATTTGCATCCCTCACAACTCTTATCATTTCAGGATTTTGAAAACCCGAAATGTCGTTTATTATGGAAGCGCCAGCCTTGATGGCTCGCTTAGCGACGTTGGAATGTCGAGTGTCAACGCTAACGCAAACGCCTTCTTTAGCCAGCTCAACGACAATTTTTTCTATACGCCTCCACTCTTCTTGTGCATCTATGGGTGAGCTTCCAGGCCTCGTCGATTCCCCTCCGACATCGATAATTGATGCGCCTTCGTCAATCAGCTTCCGCGCATTTACGAGAGCGGTGTCAGACTTAAAATTTTTACCACCATCAGAAAAGGAGTCGGGAGTTGCATTTATTATTCCCATAATGACGGGAAAACGAGTGTCGAATTCAAAATTTCCGCATTTCCAAAGCATGTTTTTATTATAGCGAATTTAAGTCTGGCACCAATTTTCCTCCTCAGTTTTCCCAGGTAAATGGAAATCTGGCACCAATTTTCCTTCACAGTTTTCCCAGGTAAATGGAAGTCTGGCACCAATTTCCCCCGCTCATTTGTAATTGCTATAATTTAAGTTATGGACAGGCAAAAGGACACAAATACTCCAACGATGCGCGAACATGAGACCATCGTTGACAAAATGTCGCAAATTTCAAGGCGGCAATTTATAATCGGCGCGGCCGCCGCGGGAGCTGCAATTGCTGCAAGCGGCGGAATATACTACGTGCTTGAAGGCAACAAAACAAACGAAGGTGCAGAAAAATTGAGCGTTGACTCTTCCCAGGTTCTTGAGATTGACGATTTTGAAAAGGAAGACTCGCTGGAAGCTTACGTTTCACAAACGCGCGAAATTGACCTTGCCTATAACACGCTCGTTCACGTTAATGGCTCCACTTACGCCTCGATTTTGGAGCCAACGGAAACAGGAAGCCCTCTTGTCACAGCAAGTTTGATTTCACTTTCGACCGCAGACAAAACGAGAATTTTAAAAAGCGCAATAACGCAAGAAAGAAACTTTGAAATTTATGATTTCAGAGGAAACGAAAAAGGATTTGTTTGGACAGAAAGCAACATTTTTACAGGTCAAATCTATGTGTACACTGCGCCTATAGACACAGATCTATCAAGCAACGCGATTCGTGTCCTCGAGTTGAATTCCGAAAGCTCTCTTCCTAACATCGAACTTTTTGAAAACACCGCTTGGATTCAAGTTGCGCCGAAAGAGACTTCGAGTTCTTCTAAATCCGCGCTCTACAAAATAGACATCGGCAGCGATGCAAGCAAGCTTGAAAACGTTTTAACTTCGAAATCCTTCGCAACGGCTCCGACCTACACGAAGGAAGGAATTGTTGTTACGCCGCGAAATGACAACTACACTTCGCGCTTTGACATCCGCCTTTTGGACGGTAAGGCTGGAACTTTAAAGGACATCTTGACCCTCCCGCAATCGATGACTCCTCAAGACGCCTCCTATGGCGGCACTGGTTTTTCATTCTCCTTTTACGGAAACTACGACTATGGAGACGGAATTTCAAGTCTAGGAACCTACGCGCAAATGACTCTCGGAGAAGCTTTGCAAGACGAATCCCTTTTATCAAGAGACGAAAGGATCAAAACAGAAAGCAACGTCAATTGGCTCCATTTCGCAAGAAATCCTCTTTGCGCGCCTGTTTGGTTGGGCAGCATCATCGCCTTTAAGTCAACATCTTCGATTGCGCTCTTCAAGCCGGCAGAGAAAAAATATGCACTGATTTCGGCAGATGAAGGCGCTGACGATTATGGCGTTTGGCTTTGTTCGACGGGCAACGCGGACAAGTTGGTCACGATAAACAACATCGACTACACCCCGCTTTCAGGCGACGCGATTAAAAGTTGCACGCTTAGAATTTATTCAGCTTAAACGCCTCTTTGGAACAAAACTTAGCTCAAAGCTTCGATGGAAGCTTGCAATTTCTCTGCAAATTCATCGATATCTGCCCGGCCAACGATAAGAGGTGGCAAAAAACGAAGCGTCGAATTTGAAGTTGCGTTTATAACAAGCCTTTGGTTTAAAAGCGCTTCGTTAACAACTTCATGAGCGTCGAATTTTTTATCAAGCTCAGCCCCGAGCATGAGCCCCCTTCCGCGGACTTCTAAAATTCCATCTATCGCTTCAAGTTTGTGCTTTAAATATTCGCCCGCGTTGACAACGTTGGCAAGAACATCGATCCTTTGAAGTTCATCTAGCGTTGCGTTGATTGCGGCGATCGCAAGGTTGCTTCCTCCAAAAGTTGAACCATGGTCTCCTGGCGAAAAGACTTGAGCTGCCTTGCCCCTTGCGGCGCAAACTCCGCAAGGAAAACCTCCGCCGATAGCTTTTGCAATGGTGACAACGTCCGGAACAACTCCGCTTTGCTGGAAAGCAAAAGGCGTTCCTGTTCTATAAACGCCAGTTTGAACACAATCGCAAATCATTAGTGCATCGTTTTTTTCTGTCAATTCTCTTACCAATAGCATGTAACTTTCATTCAATGGATGAACGCCGCTTTCTCCTTGAATTGGCTCAATTATCATCGCACAAATGTTTTCGCCTTGACCGTTAAACAAGCTCTCAAGCTGCGCTTTATCATTTGCGTCAACTTCTATGAAAACAGGGGACATCGGCGAGAACCCCTCATGGAATCTGTTTTGCGCGGTTGCAGCGAGAGTTTCTAAGGTGCGACCGTGAAAGGAATTTTTCAAGACGATAACTTTAGTGTGAGAGCCGTCATTTTTATTTTTTTTGTTCGCCCGAAGCCTTGCAATTTTTAACGCACATTCATTTGCCTCAGCTCCGCTGTTCGCGAAAAACATCTTCCAATCCGCCGGCTTTTCGCTGCCAAAATTTAAAAGGGTGCTAATTTTTTCAGCAGCTTCACCTCTGCCCTTAATGTAAAAATAGTTTGAAACGTGCATCAATTCAGATGCTTGTTCCTTGATTGCAGAAGTCAGCGCTTTGTTTGAATGTCCTAAGCAACAAACCGCAATTCCCGCCAAAAAGTCGAGATATTCGTTGCCGTCAATGTCATAAAGATGCATGCCTTCGCCCCGAACGAACTCAACGGGGCTTCTCCCGAACGTGTGCATGACGTATTTGTCTTCTAAGTTTCTTTCGTTTTCTTCAACAAGCATCTCAACCATCCTTTAGATTGCCTATAAAAAATTGCTAGTAAATGATAACGCAATTTAAGTCTGGCACCAATTTTCTTTATCATTTCCCCAGGTAAAACGAAGTCTGGCACCAATTTTCTCTTCAAGTTTCCAAACACTCAAAAGTGTAAAAAAGCAAGCTCGTTTATTCCACTTACATGAGCATCTTTGACGCGCAGCGATACTTTCGCTCACGAGCTGGTAAATTCGTGCCAGACTTCCGTTTACCAGGGAATTCTTGCTCGTTTTTTCTGATTTGTTTTGCTAGCAACCTAAATTGCAAGAAAGCGAGCTTTCTGACAATTCTCACATGAGCAACGATGACGCGAAGCGCTACTTTTGCTTAGTTTCTTCCTTCATGAGAAATTAGTGCCAGACTTTGATTTACCTGGTAACTTTTTACAAAATCAAGGTATCTATGCCCAAGTATCGCTGCGCAATATTTGGGCTCGTGCAAGAAGAGTTCGAGAGCTTGCTTATTAACATTTATGAATGTTGAAAAACACAAAAAAGTTCCCAGGTAAACGGAAGTCTGGCACCAATTTCCCCCAGAGGGGGGGGTGACGGAAAAAGTAAGTCTGGCACCGTTTTTCCAATTCCGCGAAAATAACAGAAAATCCCCAGGTAAAACAAAGTCTGGCACCGTTTTCCAAATTTCCACCCCCCCTCATTCGCTGATTTATTTAGCCAAAACTTACATATCTTGTGGTATACTACACTTATGTGTTTATATGCGTTGGGGTTTAGTGCGCAAATTTGACCATTACTCTGCGGTTTTAGAGAAAGTGGAGCCGGTTTCCCAAAGCAGGGAGATTTGGCAAGTCAGCATAAGTCTGACACCAATTCTCACAACGTGAGGAGTTTTGGCAGGTCAGCATAAGTCTGACACCAATTTGCCCCCAATTTACGAAGCGAAAGGACGTCGCATATGTTAGGAAGCGTAAACAGGAATTTGAAAGCGAGTTTAAACGAGCTCAAAAGTGAGGGAAAAAGAGCGACTTTGGCGCTAAAAGACCTGGGTAGGAAAGGTCTGG
>CAVAIA010000067.1:0-16280 GCA_963588595.1 bacterium
GATTTGGAGAAAGAAGGAAAAATCGGTGAGTTGCATCATTTGTTCTACACAACCGTTGGTAACGGCACTGCAGTTAAATCTGCAAAGGGATTCGCCGAAGAGTATAGCAAAAAACTCCTTGCGGATGGCGTCGATGCTGTTATAATGACTTCAACTTGAGGAACTTGCACTCGTTGCGGTGCAACGATGGTTAAAGAGATTGAGCGTGCTGGAATTCCAGTTGTTCATCTTTGCACAGTTACCCCAATATCGATGACTGTTGGTGCGAACAGAATCGTCCCAACAATCGCGATTCCTCATCCGTTGGGTGATCCTTCACTCGACCCTGCTGAGGAGAAGGCATTACGTCGTGGACTAGTTGAAAGAGGACTAGCTGCTCTTGCAACTGAGGTCGACGACCAAACTATTTTTGAGTAGGAAATTTGGAAATTTTCTGCGTGAGTGTAAAGGAGTCGTAAGTTGAGTAAAGTGTATGACGTAATTATTTTGGGCGGTGGCCCAGCTGGCCTGGCGGCAGGTCTTTATTGTGGAAGAAGCTGCCTTGACACGCTTTTGATTGAGCGCGGACAAGACGGTGGACAAATTGCAATCACAGACGAGATTGAAAATTATCCAGGACAAGAAGTCGAGGGCGAAAGTGGCCCGAGCCTCATTAAGCGTTTTACAGAGCAAGTTGAAAAATTCGGCGCAGAAAGAGTTTCTGCAAATGTAACAAAAGTCGATTTTTCAGGGGACACTAAGAAGTTTTATTGTGGCGATGACGTTTATGAGTCAAAAGCTGCGATCATTGCTCCAGGCGCATTCCCTAAGCCAATTGGATGCAAGGGAGAAGGCGACTACGTTGGAAAAGGTGTTTCCTATTGCGCAACTTGCGACGCCAACTTCTTCGAAGATTTCGAGGTTTTCGTTGTTGGTGGTGGCGATTCTGCAGTTGAAGAGGCAATGTACCTCACAAAATTTGCTAGAATCGTCCACCTCGTTCACAGACGCGATGAGCTTCGTGCAGCGAAGTCAATTCAAGAAAAAGCGTTCAAGAATGAGAAGCTTGATATAATGTGGAACACTGTTGTCAAAGAAATTGGCGGCGAGCCTTTCATGAACTGGATGATTGTGGAAGACACAAAAACTGGTGAGCAAAGAAAGATCGAAGCCGATCCAGACGATGGTTTGTTCGGTTTGTTCGGATTCGTGGGCTTCTGCCCAAGAAGCGAGCTTTTCGAGGGTCAAATTGACATCGAGAATGGCTACATCCTAACAGACGATGATATGAAAACCAACATACCAGGCGTTTTTGCGGCAGGAGATGTTCGCAAGAAGAGCCTCCGTCAGGTTGTTACGGCAGCTTCTGACGGTGCAATTGCAGCCACTCAGGCAGAGAAATACCTGAATGAGCTTGATTAATTTTAATAACGAAACCTCGAGTATTTTTGAAAGGAGGGAAATTAAATGTTAGACGTGGATAAGAACACATTTGAGGACGAAGTCCTCAAGGCTGACGGCTACGTTTTCGTTGACTTCTATGGTGACGGATGCGTTCCTTGCCAAGCATTGATGCCAAAAGTTCATGAGTATGCAGACACATATGGTGACAAGATCAAGTTCACTAGCCTTAACACAACTAAGGCTCGTCGTCTTGCTATCGCTCAAGGAATTCTTGGTCTTCCAGTTATGGCTATCTACAAAGACGGAGAGCAAATTGACTCTGTTGTCAAAGAGGAAGCAACTGAAGACAGCATCAAAGCGATGATTGAGAAAATTTACAACACTTTGTAATTTCTCAACTAATTTTTTCAACAACAGGAAAGTCCTGTGTTGATATGTACCTTGAAAGATTTTGATTTGAAAGGAGATGAGCAGCATGGCCATTATTGAAGGCAAAAAGCTTATCATCATTGGCGACCGCGACGGTGTTCCTGGTCCAGCCATTGAAGAGTGTGCCAAAAGTGCCGGCGCTGACGAAATTCTGTTCTCCTCTACGGAGTGCTTTGTTTGAACCAGCGCAGGTGCAATGGACCTCGAGAACCAGAAACGTGTTCTGGAGTTAACGGAAGCAAACGGTGCTGAGAACATTCTAGTTCTTCTTGGCGCTGCAGAAGGTGAAGCTTCTGGATTAGCTGCAGAAACTGTTACAGCTGGTGACCCAACTTATGCAGGTCCATTGACTGGAGTCCAGTTAGGACTCACGGTTTATCACATTTGCGAACCTGAGGTCAAAGCGGAGATCGACGAAGCCGTTTGGGACGAGCAGGTTAGCATGATGGAGATGGTGCTTGATGTGGACGACATCCACAACGAGATGGAGTCGATCCGCAGTGAGTACTGCAAATATCTCTAAAGCACTCAAAAAGCTTTGAAGGAAAAGAGCCCAAATTTATGGGCTCTTTTTTTTGTTTGATATTTATCGAAATAACACCATCTATTTGCCAAAAAAGGTATAATTAGAGTGTTGTTTAACGAACGTTTATAGATGATTGGAGCTAATTTCATGAAACCAGTGATTAAAGGCGCAGGCTATGTTTTGGTTCACACACCGGACATGGTTATGCAAAACGGTACAACTCAGACAACTGAGAAGATTGTTAATCCTGATGGCGACTATTTAAAGGAGTGCCCAAAGCACATCCGTTCCTATCAGGATTGTGTTGACTATTGGCCAAATCAGGTCTACATTGGCAATGCAACGCCTGATGACCTAGCTAAAGTCGAGTTTCCTTACTATGACAAAAAGAAGGAAGGCGCAGAGCGCTTTGGTAAGTATGGCGAGATTATGCCACAAGACGAGTTTTTGTTGCTCGTTCAAGTTTGCGACCAATTTGAGGTTGTTAAATTAGACAAAGATTTCGTTGCTGCAACAAAAGATAAGTTTGCTGCTAATGAGATCATCACCGAAGAGATTGTCAACGGCGTTTTAGATGGCGTTGAGCAATCTGAGATTCAAGACCTTGTTGACAACGATCATGCTGAGCCACTATTTAATGATGGCAAGCTTGTTGGTTGCGTTAAACCAGCTCATGACATTGATGTTAACCTTTCAAGCCATGTTATGCATGAGAACATGATGAGCAAAGCTTCTTCTGTTCTTGCTCTTCTTTATGCTGTTCGCAACGCTGGAATTTCTAAGGATGAAGTTGAGTATGTTATTGACTGCGCAGAAGAGGCATGCGGAGATATGAACCAACGTGGTGGCGGCAACTTTGCAAAAGCTGCAGCAGAGGTCGCAGGACTTTCAAACGCTTCTGGTTCTGACACTCGTGGCTTTTGTGCAGCTCCTTGCCACGCAATCATCAATGCTGCTTCTCTTGTTGCAGCTGGAACTTACAAAACTGTTATTGTTACTTCCGGTGGATGCACGGCAAAACTTGGCATGAATGGCAAGAATCACGTTGAAAAAGATATGCCAATCCTAGAGGATTGCCTCGGTGGATTTGCTGTCGTTTTGACCCAAAATGACGGTGTCAACCCTATTATCAACCTCGAAGTTTGTGGACGCCACACAGTCGGAACAGGCTCAGCTCCTCAAGCTGTTATAACTTCACTCGTCAAAGCTCCTCTTGAGAGAGCTGGAATGAAGATTATTGACGTTGATAAGTATTCTCCTGAGATGCAAAACCCAGACATAACAAAGCCAGCTGGAGCAGGTGATGTTCCTGAGGCTAACTACAAGATGATCGGTGCTTTGGCTGCTAAGGGTGGAGAGATGACTCCAAAGGATCTTCCAACATTCTTAAAAGAGCACGGTTTGACAGGATGGGCTCCAACTCAAGGTCACATCCCATCAGGCGTTCCTTACATCGGCTTTGCTCGTGAAGATTTGATGAGCGGCAAAATCAAGAACGCTATGATCATTGGTAAAGGTTCTTTGTTCCTTGGACGTATGACTAACCTCTTTGATGGCGTTTCATTCTTAATTGAGCCAAACACTGGCGAGGAAGAGACTTCTGGTGCAGTAACGCAAGAGGAAGTCAACGTTTTGGTTGGCAAAGCAATGAAGGAATTTGCAGACTCACTTTCAGCGGAATAGTAAATTAAAAGGTTTAAAGAAAGAAAAGGAGTCTATAAATTATGGCAAATTCAGTAGAAAGCATGGTTAAGCAAACCTTCGAAGCTGTTGCTCAAGGTTTGCAAGATGGCTCTATCGGAGTAAAACCAAAGATTGGTATCACTGGAATGGGAAGCGAGCATGGCGAGGAAAACGCTATGGCTGCAGCCGTTGAGGCTGCAAGAGCAGGCGTTGATGTTTATTACATCGGAAGCCTCGAGCATCCTGAGGTGACAACCGTTAAGGTTAAGGACGACGAAGAGGGTCATGACAAGATGGAAGAGATGTTGGACGCAGGAGAGCTTGATGGTGCTGTCACGATGCACTTCCCTTTCCCTATCGGCGTCTCAACAGTTGGTCGTGCTATAACTCCTGCTAAAGGCAAGGAAATGTATTTAGCAACGACAACAGGAACTTCTTCGACTGACAACATCGAAGGAATGATTTTAAACGCAGTTTATGGCATCATCACCGCTAAGGCATGCGGCGTTGCAGAGCCAACCGTTGGCATTGTCAACGTAAATGGCGCGCGTCAATGCGAGAAAGCTCTAAAGGAGCTTGCAGATGGCGGATATGACATTCACTTTGCAGAAAGCTCACGCGCTGACGGCGGATGCGTTATGCGTGGAAATGACGTTCTTCAAGGTTCAGCAGACGTTATGGTTTGCGATTCTTTGACAGGCAACGTTCTTTCAAAGATCATGAGCTCCTACACAACAGGCGGTAGCTTTGAGGCTATGGGTTATGGCTATGGCCCAGGAATCGGCGAGGGCTACAAAAAGCTCGTCATGATCGTTTCTCGTGCTTCTGGCGCTCCTGTTATTGCAAACGCAATCAAGTATGCTGCTCAACTCGTTAGAGGCGGCGTTTTCAAGGTTGCAGAGAAAGAGTTCCAAGCTGCGAACAACGCTGGATTAAAAAAGATCCGCGATGACATCAAAGCAGCTGCTGCTAAGTCATCTGAGGGTTCAGGAGAGGACGTTCCTGCACCACCAGCAGAGCCAACAACTTCTCAAATTCCTGGAATTGAAGTTATGGATCTTGAGGATGCGCAAAAGTCTCTTTGGAAAGAAGGGATTTATGCAGAAAGCGGCATGGGTTGCACAGGACCAATCATTAAGGTCAACGATGCAAAACTTGAGGCTGCAAAAGAAATCCTCAAAAAAGGCGGCTACATCCAATAATCTAGCCGAAAATAGCAAGAAAAAAGAGCCAGTGAAAACTGGCTCTTTTTATATTCATTAAAAGAAATAATGCTTTTTATACGTAAGGGTTGTCGCGGTTGTCGTCGACGGTGCGGATGACATATTGAGGGATGTTGTTGATGCTTAGGTAAATGCGACCGACGTATTCGCCGAGCATGCCTAGCATTAACATGACAAGACCACCTAGGAACAAAATTATTGACATTAAAGATGTCCATCCTTCCGCGATGTTAGGATCTAGGATTTTTTGAATTATTAAGATGATCATCAATATGAATCCTACGAAGGCGATTAGTGATCCTAAGCAAGTTGCAACTCTTAGTGGCGCAATGGAGAAAGCCGTGAAACCGTTTGACCAAAGGGAGAACAATTTTTTGAGGGTGTATCCTGATTGGCCATGAGTTCTCTCTCGGTGAGTCACTGGAACATTGCAACAAGTTTGAACTGATTCATGAACAAGACCGCGGATGTAGGGGTAAGGGTTTTTGTAGTTTAGTGCGTTGTCAACTACGAATCTTTGACATGCAAAAAAACTTGTTATCTCAACTTCTTTTGGGGCTCCACTTATGTGGTGATCGCACCACATGTTAAACTTTGATCCCAAATTGCGAAATAAGTTGTGTTTTTTCTTTCCTTGATAGCTGGCATAAACAAGATCGTATCCTTCAACCACCTTGTCAACTAGCTTAAAAGTTTCATTTGCGGGAGTTTGTCCATCATCGTCTAAACAAACAACAACATCTCCTTTAACCCTTGCAAATCCAGCCATTAAAGCTGCGTGTTGTCCAAAGTTTTTAGTCAAACTAACAGCAACAACGAATGGATAGAAGCCAGCAAGCTCATGAATCGTTTCTTGAGTTCTTCCCCCGTCAGGAGAGCCGTCGTTAACGAGTATTATCTCAAGGTCATATTCAGGTCTTTCCTTTGCTGAATCGATAAGTTCGTCAACGACGTCTTTGATCGTTTCAGATGAGTTATAACAAGGGATGACGCAAGAAACAAGAGTTTGTTTATTAATTGTTGTTACCAAAAGAAACCTTCCTATTTGTCCTTAAAAAAGTCTTCTATTGATTTTGCCACAAAATCGACATCTTCGCTTTTCATGCCAAAATATAGAGGCAAGCGCAAGAGGCGTTCGCTCTCGGTTGTTGTAAACTTGTCCTCTCCATTAAATCGACCAAACTTTAGTCCTGCCGGGGCGGAGTGTAGTGGGACGTAGTGGAAAGGAGCTTCTATTTCTTTGCTTTTTAGATGGGCGATTAAAGCTTGGCGCTCGTCTAAATCTTTGCATTTTACAAAGAACATATGCGCATTATGCTCGCAATCCTTTGGAATTGTGTCAATCTCTATCTTGTTCGAATCAACTAAATTTTTAAGATTGCTCGCATAGTGATTCCATGTTTGCAAGCGGTCTTCATTGATTTTATCCGCAATTTCAAGTTGAGCAAAAAGATAAGCTGCATTCATGTCGGATGGAAGATAGCTTGATCCATAATCCATCCAATGATATTTATCAATTTGCCCTCTAAAAAACTTCGAGCGATTCGTTCCCTTTTCGCGCAAAATTTCTGCTCTCTCGATGTTCTTTGGATCTTTTATCAATAGGGCTCCACCTTCACCCATCGAATAATTTTTTGTCTCGTGAAAGGAAAAACATCCAAAGTCACCAAAAGTTCCCAAGGCTTTGCCTTTATACGTTGACATAACCCCCTGCGCAGCGTCTTCGACAAGGAGCAAGTCGTGGCGTTTTGCAATGTCGCAAATTTCATCCATTTTGCAAGAAACGCCAGCGTAGTGAACAACAAAAATCGCCTTCGTTGCTGGCGTTATGGCATCTTCGATTTTTGTTTCGTCTATGTTCATCGTCTTTGGATTTATGTCAACAAAAACGGGGGTTGCGCTAAGAGCGATAACAGCATCGGCAGTTGAGGGAAAAGTGAAACTTGGCATGATAACTTCATCGCCGCATTTAAGGTTGCAAAGTCGAGCTGCCATCTCCAGCGCGGAAGTTCCACTCGTAGTTAAAAGAGCTTTGCTAGTCCCTGTTTTCTTTTCAATCCACTCGTTGCACCTTTTCGTGAAGACGCCGTCGCCGCAAATGTGACCGCTTTTTGCAGATTGTTTCACATATTCAATTGATGCATCAATGCAAGGCGGAAGGTTAAAAGGAATCATTTCTTCTCCCTTGAGGTTTTATTTTTTTTGAAACGCCAATGTATAACAATAAAGAGGAAGAGGAGCAACCCGATCCCAGAGATCGCAAGGCCTTGGCGAAGTCCTGGAGACTCAAATTTGAGCTTAATGTCATGTTGTCCTGCATCAACTTTTATTCCTATAAATGCCGTGTTCGCATTGATTATTTCAACTTCTTTCCCGTCCACCGTGGCACTCCAGCCAGGAGTGTTAGGTGTTGAGAAAAAGACAACTTTCGTCTCATCCGTTTCAACTTGAGCTTCGATGCAATTTGTGGACTCGGTGTAGTTAGTGACAGGTGTTTGCTGTAATTTATCCACATACGAATTGAAGCCTTCCATCTCTTGGCAAACTATGCTTAAGTCGTCAAACGAATACTCTCCAACTTTGTCAAATGTTAGCGTTATTTGCGTTTGAGCTTCTTCATTATACCCCAGCGAAATTGACCAATCGTCTTTGCCTCCATAGAGGTGGTTGCTAGGCGTCGTTGCAGATATAGTTTTTTGCGTTGTTTGCTCGCCGAGAGAAACTCCAATTTTAACTGTTGTTGGGCAAACCCATTTCATCGTCCACTTAAGGTTTGAAAGGTCGTCTGCCAATGTAGGTTCGTTTCCTGTCATTTTAGCCTTCACGTTTTGTATGTCAAAAGGGTTTAGAGGATTCAATTTAAAGTTTGTTATGTTGAAGTAAGTTTCGCAATTAGGTTTCCCTTTAAACGTTAATGTGACACTTGCATTTTCTTTAAGGACGTAGAAAGAGTTGTTATCAATATAAACATTCTTTTGAGTTGTTCCAGCGTTTTGTGAAGTTTTTGTCTCCAATTCATAATAGTCAACTGAAGTTGATGTGCATTCAGGTGTTATCTTCTCAAGGCCTGTTTGTTTGGCCTCATCATCTTCAACGACGACTCCTTGAAGAAGTGCTTCTTGGCGTTGCAATGGAGTTAGCTTGTTATAATCGCTTCTCGATATGTATGAATCGTAGACAAACGCCTTTCCTATTGAGTTTTCAGTTTCATAAACTTCATATCTTTGCTCACCGCTAAGCTCAGTGTAGATTGGCGTTTCATCATAGCCATAAGGGGCTTTTGCTTTTTCTTGCGGGACAACGTAATATTTGACTCCCATTAAAGTCTCTGCCATGGTGGATCCCATTAAATTTTGATAAGAAAAGTTGGTTCCACCTTGAGTCATTCCAAGTTCGGTGTGAAATTGATCAACTTTGCCATTGTAGAGACTGTTATAAAAGCTAATTCCTGGAAGTCCTAAAACTAGAGAATTGTTCCGTGGGCGATCTCCGCATGCAGGATCAGCGTCATATCTCCAATTGTCGTTTTTATTATCACCACCTATGTTAGTGGCTTTCACTATGCTATAGTCCGCAGACTCCGTTGTAACGCGGGAATACATCGTCCCTATCGTCGGCGTTTCCTTTGCAGTTCCATAAATCTCAGGGCAAGTGAAATAATAGGCGTTAACAACGATTCCAAAGAGCAAAATGGAACAAAATAGGGTTCGTTTTGTTCGCATGTTTGTGTATCTTTGAATGCAAATTCCTAATGTTGCGATTAAAACAGCACTTGCTGCAATAGTTTTCTCGTTTCTCATCCAAGGAAGAGCGATCGCGGCAAGCGCAAAACAGCCCGCAGCTATTGCGAGTGTCTTGGCTGTTTGCTTGTTTATCGTCTTTAAGAGGCGGGGAAGTTCGCGGGCTAAAATGAAGCAAACTAGGAGCGCTAGCGCCCAAACCCATCTGTTTGTTGCATAATTAAACCCATTAAGAGCGCTGCCAAAGGCTGGAATGAGCAAGATCACAATCGTGGCTATGAGTGCAGCTTTTAAAAGCTTGTCTTTGCCTTTTCTTGAGAGAAGCAACACGCATGTCAAGAAAGCAAAACCGCCATATCCAATATAACAATCGCTTCCGACTGCAGCAGTTCCTGCCAGGGCAGTGAGTGTGTCCATATAATAAGTAAAAGAGTAAAGAATAGGAATAGCTGATTGCGCGTTAGTTGCGCGTTCGTTTACTGTTAAGTCAAGGATCATCGGGCAAAGAGCAAATCCAGCTATTGCGATGCCGACTAAATAGTAACCGGCAAAACGAAAGAACCAAGGGGCGAAATTTTTTGCGTTGAGTTTTTTTTGTTTTCTCAACTTTAAAATTACGCGCGCGGCGCAATAAACAACGAGGAAGAAAGTTGCCATATAAGCGAAGTACCAAGTTATCAAGAAGAAGAAAAATGAAGAGAGAATAAACAGCGTTGGCGACTTGCCTTCTAAGATTTTCTCAACTCCCAACAATAACAATGGAAAGAGAATCATCGGCCATGTTGATCCTGGCCAATGAAGAGCAGTTAGAGCTGTTCCGCAAAAGCAATATGTCATTGCTGAGAGCAGAGTTGCCCATCTTCTATTTTTGAAATGAAGAGAAAAAAGAGAAAAAGAAGCACCTGCTAAGAACAGCCTAAAAATGACAAGGAATTGAAACCCCCATTCGCTATATTCCTCTGGGATAAAACCTGAGATTAAGTTTAGAGGGTCATAAAAAACGTCCATCTCAGAAATGAGATCGCTTCCATAACCCAGGTCAAAAGACCACATTGGGATTGTGAAGTTCCCGCTTGCTATGTTGGACGCAATTTCTCTAAGCCATTGTCCTCCATAAATGAAATATGGGTAGAATTGCTCTAATCCGTCAACGGTCCAAACAATAGAAAGACCATTTAGGATGTAGACGTTAAAAGATAGAATTCCGATTGCGAGGAAAGCAAGAATATAAAACTTCCAATATGTGCGCCTTTGTTTTTTAAGGTCGCCTGCTTCCTTTTCTTTTATTGCATCGATTTTTTGGTCAAACTTATCTAAACATCTCATAATGTAATTTTATATAACTGTAGATGAATTTTTATCGAATTTTAAGAGTTAAAATTATTCATATCGCTTGATGTAATTCTAAAAGGAGAATAAATGGACAGTGAAGGCAAAATTGAGCTCTTAAAGGAATGGGTTGGCGAGTGCAAACCAGGAGGTTTGGTTTTCTTTGGAGGAGCGGGCGTTTCAACGGAGAGCGGAATTCCAGATTTCAGGAGCGCAGATGGTGTTTATAACCAAAAGTATCCTTACCCGCCTGAGGTGATGGTTTCTCATTCATTCTTTATGAATCACACTAAAGAATTTTTTGATTTTTACTTTGAAAAAATGATTTTCGAGGACGCCAAGCCTAATAAGGCACACATGAAACTCGCAGAGCTCGAGAAAGAAGGGATTTGCAGCGCAGTTATAACTCAAAACATTGATGGGCTTCACCAAATGGCAGGTTCAAAAAACGTTCTTGAATTGCATGGCAGCGTTCACAGAAACACATGTATGGATTGTGGAATGCATTTTTCGCTTGCGCAAACGATGGGATGTTTGGAAGCTTCCAAGGATGGAATCCCTCATTGCTCGGCTTGCGGTGGAATAATAAAGCCGGACGTTGTTTTATACGAAGAAGCGCTTGACCCAAAAGTTATGAACGCAGCTGTTGAAGCGATTTCAAAGGCAGAAATTCTTATCATTGCAGGAACCTCTTTGGTAGTATACCCTGCTGCGGGCATGATCGACTATTTTCGTGGAAAGCATCTTGTTATCGTAAACCTTTCTGCAACTAAGGCAGATCAAACTGCCGATCTTTGCATAACAGAAAAAGTCGGCGCTGTTTTTTCTTGTTTGTAAATTAGTGCCAGACTTAAATTTACAGGGAGAGATTTGGAGGAAACGAGGATTTATGGCTGATTTAGATTTGAGACTTGGAAGAGATGTTTTGGTTGTTGCTAACGGCGCCAGAGAAAGGCTTTTGGGTCTCGTTGAAAATAGCGGGCATGTTGAGGGAATCGATCTCGATCTTTGCGGAGCTGCAACGCTTGCCATTGAGCCAGAGGTCATAGAGCATGAAATTTTGCAAGATGTTAGCTGTGGCGCGCAATGCGTCGTTTTAAACGTTTTTGATTTTTCTCCAGCGTCTTTAAGGAGGATGGATTGTTTGAGCAAGGCTGACGATCTTGCAAAGAAAACAACTGATCTAGTTGCGGGCACAAAATTGCAACATCCTTTAATTCAAATTTATCCAAGCCAACTTCCTTTAGACGAGTCATCGAAAACTTCTTTAAATGAGCATTGCGAGCAATATAAATTTGTTGCGAAACTTTTTGAAAATTTGCCTGTCGATGGTTTTTTGTGCGTAGGCTTTGAGAGTGAAGCAGAATTGAAGTGCGCCTTAACGGGAATAAGAAAAGCGAGTCTTAAAACGATAGTTTATGAAAAGCAAGCAAAATGGGAAGAAAATGTCGAAGATCTAGATTTTGCTCCAGCGTCAAGCAGTTATTTCAGCTTTGATTATTCTGCAATAGGCAGCCTTGACTCTCTTTTGGATGAATCTTTAATGAAGGCAAAAGAGGGCATTCAATTCTTAAACGTTAGAGGAGCAAGTGCTTCTAAAACGGCAGCAGTTTTTGCTGTTACGAATGGGATTATGTGCTCTTAAGAGAAGTCGCGCGAATGACAAGGCACGTCCCAAAATCAACCACTCGTTCATCGCAAGTTTTGTCATTTGAAGGTGCGCTTGAAAGAAGCGAGGAGGGACAACTAAATTACGACCCAAAGAAATGGGTCTATGTTCCTAACTCCTATGATGAATATCGCTACATTTTAGGAACAAAGGGAAACAATCCTTTAATTGTTATAGGAGCAAACCCATCAACTGCAGCTCCTGACAATCTTGATCCAACGTTAAAGTCGGCTCAAAGGATAGCTAAAAGCAATGGTTATGACTCATTTTTAATGTTGAATGTCTATCCTCAACGCTCAACTGACCCGAAACTTATGGAGAAGGATGTTAATGAGTTTTTGTTGGGCGAAAACATAAAGGCTTTTGAATATACTCTAACCCTATCACCATCGAAAGATGTTTGGTGCGCTTGGGGAAACGTGATTGAAAATCGAGATTATATGAAAAAAGGTGTCAGACTTGAAATTGGGGCAGGGAATAAGTTGGGTGCAAATTGGCTTTGCGCGGGGGAAGTGCTTAAAAGTGGCAACCCTCACCATCCACTCTATCTAAAGGCTGACACTAAGCTAAATCCCTTTTCTCCTGCCATTGATAACAAATTAGGATAGGTATTCAACAAATTTAATTTTGTCTGCCTCGTTAAAGGGGGACAAGTTTTCTTCCGTGAGTTCATAACCTATATTCACGTTTTTAAGCTCACCAGCCCATTTTTCAAATTCGGGATTTAACATCCCGATTTTCATGTAGCCTATAGATAAAGTAAGGTCGCTCTTAACGCCAATCTCTCCATCTCCAGTGTCCCCATTGACGCCGCTATTTATATCCATCGAGATAACGTGTGAGTTGGACTCGTTAATCTTATCGATTGCGTCTTTTATTGCACCGCGCGCAATTCCAGAAAATCCTGTTCCAAGAAGGCAATCAGCGACAACGTCATGAGAATTTTTAAGTCTGGCACCATTTTCAAACTTTTCAAATTTGACATTTTCGTGAGCAATCTTATTGAAGAAAAATTGTGATTCTTCACTCTTGGGTTCTTTTGTGAAATAGATCGTGACTTCTTTGTCGTCAAGCAATTTGCGCTCTTGCAAAGAATAGATGGCAGCATAACCATCTCCGCCATTGTTTCCAGGTCCAGAAACAATTGCAATTCTTTTGAAATTGACAAGCTCGTTTGCAAGAGCCTCGCCTGCTTTTCCCATCAAGGTTATGGCAGCGTCGTCTCTTTTGATAACGAATTCGTCGAGCTCTCTCATTTGTTTCACTGTTAATATTGGCTGTTTCATATCTCTCCTCTTTTCCCTTTTGAGACCATTATAAATAAAAGCGGGGAAATGGTGCCAGACTTAAAATTTAAATTCGTTTTTAAATGTGCGTTCAAAAAATTAATTCTTGTATAATTATAAGGTTGGAATTTCGATGCTTCATTAAGAGGGGAAGCTCTAAGTCGAAATTTGTGGTTTATTTAGTAAGGAGAGGGAAAGATGGATTTTTACAAAAGAGCTTGCGAGCTCAATGACGACACTGTTGCAAACAGACGTCATCTTCATGAAAACGCGGAGGTCGGTCTCGATTTGCCGCAAACTATCGAATTCGTTAAATCTAAGCTTGAGGAGTATGGGCTAGACCCCGTTCCTTGTGGCAAGGGTTTAACATGCACTCTTGGCAAAGGCGGAAAGTGTATTTTGCTTCGCGCGGACATGGACGCGCTTCCGATGGCAGAAGAGAGTGGCGAGTCTTTCGCTTGCAAGTCTGGCAAAGCAGCTCATGCATGCGGTCATGACTTTCATGCTTCAATGTTGCTCACCGCTGCAAGAATGCTAAAAGAAGCTGAAGGTGAGTTGAAGGGAACTGTCAAGTTTATGTTCCAACCAGCCGAAGAGATCTTTAAAGGATCTAAAAACATGATAGAGGCAGGGATTCTTGACAACCCTAAGGTTGACGTGGCACTTGGTTATCACGTAGCCCCTGGACAAATGCCTGTTGGAATATTCATGTATAACGATTCAGGGACGATGATGTATTCAGTTGACGGATTTAGGATTGAAGTCGAAGGAAAAGGCTCTCATGGAGCTTATCCTCAAAACTCGATCGACCCGATCAATGTTTTAGTCCACATTTACGATGCTCTAGAAGCTGTTTTGGCTCGCGAAGTTGATCCAACAAAGGCGTGCGTTATGACAATAGGACAAATTCACGCTGGCACCGCCAACAATATTATCCCAAACGACGGATATATGGAGGGTTCAATTAGAACTAATGATGCTGATTCACGTGAAATTCTAGTTAGAAGAATGAAAGAAGTTTCATCGAAAATCGCTGAGTCGTTTGGTGCAAAAGCTAAAGTTGAGATGCTCTCAGAAGTTCCGCCACTAATTTGCGATCCTGAGTTTACTAAAACAATTGTTGGCTATATGACAGACATGAATATTGAAGGAATGACACCTTACCCAGGGATTTCAGCATCTGCTTCAGAGGATTTTGCGGTTGTTGCTCAAAAAGTACCTGCAACATTTATGTATCTTTCAGCCGGATACACGGATGAAAGAGGGCAATATCCTGCTCACAATCCAAAGGTTCAATTCAACGAGGGCGTTTGTCCAATTGGAGCCGCATGTCTAGCAAATTGTGCAGTTAGATGGCTCGAAGATAACAATTAATAGAAAAGTTTCAAGTTTTTAGGAGTTTTAATTATGGCAGAAGAAAAAAAAGAAAAGAAGGAGACTAAAGAACAAAGCGCTCCTCAAGTGGCGATTCCATTGCCAAAAGCAAAGAAGAACCTAGTTCAAATTGGCTGCATTTGCATGATGTTGTCGGTTGCGATGTATGGATTAGTTTTTGCAACTTTGACATCTCCAATTCTCGAGGCAGTAGATGCAATGGGATATGTTTCCCTATTTACGATTTTTGCAGCGCTAGGCGTTTCAATCATGACGCCGATCGGTGGCAAGTTGGGGGACTTAATTGGCAGACGTAACATCGTTGTTATTCCAGGAATCATATGTTTAATTGCAGGGATTGCGTTTGCGTTCGTTAGGTCTTTGTGGCCGTTGATGGGATTGCGTTTGTTAATTTCATTGGCGCAAGGCGCGTTCACTGCTGCTCCTTATATCATCGTTGGTCTCATCAACGAAAAGAAGGACGTTCCAAAGTCGATGGGCATGCTTGCAGCAGCTATCGCGGTCGGAGGATTCGGCGGTTCAATCATCGCAGGCATTTTGACAGACATGGGAATGTTGACAGCTGCGATAATCATGCCAGCAATTCCTCTTATCATCGGCGTTGTTCTAATTTGGATGAACATGCCTAACGTTAAGAAGGAAGGCAAAGTTGTTATCGATTGGGGCGGAATTGTAACCCTTGTTATCGCCCTTTGCGGAATTTTGCTTGCTCTTAACTTTGGAGCATCCTTAGGCTGGACAAACCCTTGGATTATAGCTGGGCTTGTTATCGGCGTTGTTGCAATTGTTGCATTGGTAAAAATCGAAGGGAAAGCTGCAGAGCCACTTATTCCACTCAAGTTGTTCAAAAATTCGCTCTACACAACGCTTCTCATCGTTGGATTCATTTGCTACTTCTATCAAACAGCTATGAACACTTACGCTCCAATCGGGGCTCTAAAAGTTATGGGAACGTCAACAGGTCTTGCTGGGGCGTTGCAAATGCCTAGAACGATCCTCGTTATGATCCTCCCAACTATAGTGGGCGTTTGGGTTGGCAAGAAAACAGCGAATTCTTGGAAGGCCATGGCTATAGCAACCGCGCTAGTTGCAATTCCAATGATCGCGATGGGATTCACAACTCCAGAGATGAGCATAATCGTCTACTTTGTTGCTCTCGCAATAACTGGTTTGGCAGAGTCCTTCCGCTCAGTTTCGATCACTCCTGCAGCGCAATCAACGTTGACGCCAGAAGACATGGGAGTTGGAACGTCACTCGTCAACTTCTTTAATTCTCTTGCTCAAACGATTGCAGCAGCAGTTTTCGGTGTTGCTTACAATGCGTTTACGGTCGCTGATCCTAATAATGTTGCAAACATCCAAGCTGGCGTAAATTCCGTCTTTTGGGTTGCAGGAATAGTTACGATTGTCGGTTTCTTAATCGTTATTTTTGTTATTCGTCCAAAAATGACGAAAGCAAAATAACTATTATTTTTTTAGGGATTTTAAGTCTGGCACTGATTTTAAAAAAAGTTTATCATCGTTATTAGATGAAAACTTCAAATGACAGTGTAGACAAATTGTCAAACGTGCTCGCTATGTGCGGGCACGTTTGCGCTGATCTAAATCAAGGCGCTT
>CAVAIA010000068.1:0-9881 GCA_963588595.1 bacterium
ATTTGACACTGCAGATGATGCAGCTATATATCAAATTAACGAAGAAGTGGCCGCAGTCCTCACGTTGGATTTTTTTACACCTGTCGTTGATGACCCCTATGACTTTGGGTGCGTTGCTGCTGCAAATGCACTTTCAGATGTGTTTGCTATGGGCGGAAAAGTCCAAGTTGCTATGAATATTTTGGCATTTCCAAAAAGTGTTGGCACCGAGGTAGTCGGAGAAGTTTTGCGCGGCGGAGCTGATAAAGTAAGAGAGGCAGGTGGCGTTATTTGTGGCGGTCACACAATCGAAGACGATGAACCTAAATATGGTCTTTCAGTCTTTGGAACAGTTAACCCGAAACAGGTTGTAAAAAATGAAGGTTCCAAAGTTGGAGACATTCTCTATTACACTAAAAAAATTGGAACAGGCATCCAAAATAGTGCTTTTAAGGCAGGTTTAATTGGCGATGAAGAGATGTCTGAAGTAATTAAATATATGAAAGAACTTAACAAAGCTGGAGCTGAGGCAATGATTGCAGCTGGGGCTGACGCAGGAACAGACGTGACTGGATTTGGAATTGCAGGACATTTACATGAAATGCTCGAACCAAGCAAAGTCGGTGCTGAAATATATTGGGATAAGTTGCCTCTCTATGATAGAACATATGAATTCTCAGAACTCTATTGCAGACCAGGAAAAACAGATGGCATAATAGAATTCGCGAGCGAGTTTGTTGAAAAAGGAGACTTAGAAGAGGACGAGTATGACGACCATATGGGGGTTTTGTGTGACCCACAAACGTCCGGAGGCATAATGTGTGCAATCCCACCTCAAAATCAAAGTTTATTTGAAAAGGAATTTGAGAAAAGGTGTGGTTTTAAGCCTTGGTTAATAGGCAAAATAACAGACGACGAAACCAGCAAGATAAGAATTATCAAGAATAGTTAAATAAATAGCGGGAAGTTTTATATGAAAGAAGAATTTACACCTCAACAAGAATATGTTTTTAATACAGTCAACAACAGAGACGTTCACTTTTTAAGACTTTGGTTTAGCGATGTTTTTGGCAATTTAAAGTCTCTTGCGATTGTCCCGAATGAACTTCAAAGAGCGTTTGAAATTGGGATTCCGATCGATGGAGGCTTAATTTATAATGTTGAAAATGAGCTCGAACAAGACATAGTTATTTGGCCAGATGCGACGAGTTTCCAAATTCTACCTTGGAGACCTGACGAAAAGTGTGTGGCGAGAATGTTTTGCAACGTTAAAACACCAGATGGCGCCTCTTTCTCTTCCGACACGCGACACATCTTGCAAAAAACACTTGAAAGGGCATCTTCTTTAGGATATTCAATCCACATAAAGCCAGAAATTGAATTTTATTATTTTGTCGATAGCGAAAGCCCAATTCCAATAGATGAAGGATCCTCCTTCGATTTAACAACGTTAGACTCAGCTTCCGATTTGAGAAGAGACACGATTCTAACTCTAGAAGCGATCGGAATTCCTGTCGAAAAATCATATCATGAGGCAGGACCTTCGCAAAACGAAATAGATTTAAGGACGCAAGATGCGCTCTCGATGGCTGACTCAATTTTATCTTACAAAGCAGCTGTAAAAGAAATCGCTCGAGCTCATGGAGTTTTTGCATCGTTTATGCCAAAACCTTTAAATGACCTTCCAGGAAGCGGGATGACGCTTCAAATTCATTTGGAAAATGAGAAATCCTCGAACGTTTTCTATGATGAAAAGAAAAAAGATGCTTATTGCTTAAGCAAAATTGGAGAAAACTTTATGGCAGGAATTCTTAAGCACGCAAGAGAATTTTGTCTTCTAACCAATCAATATAGCAACTCTTATAAGCGCCTTTGTTCAAATGGTTTTTGCGCAAGAACTATTGCATGGTCGTCTCAAAACAAAAACACGATGCTAAGGCTTTCAACCAAACGAGAAAATTGCGATTCTTTATCAAGAATTATATTGAGAAATCCTGACCCAACATGCAATCCATATCTAGCTTTTGCTGGAATAATTGCGTCTGGGATTCAAGGGATCGAAGAAAATTTAGAGCTTTCCTCCCCTGTCGAGGACTTCTCAAAACTTAATAGAGATAAAGAAAACCTGCCAGAGACCTTGGGAGAGGCGATCGATGAATTTGAAGGCAGCGAACTAATGAGAGAAACATTGGGAGATGATGTTTTTAACTTTATAGTTAAAACTAAACGCTCAGAATGGAAAGAAGCAATTAGCGTTGTTGACAATTTTGAAATCAATCAATACTTGGCGGTGCTATAAAAATGAAAAAGAAAGTGTTGTTTGTTGCTCAAACAGTCGAATGTGCAAAGAAATTTATAGATATATTAAGCACTTTCGAGATTGAACTAACGACTTGCCGCTTTGACCAGGCAAATTCAAAAGAGGAAAAATATAGAGGAAGCGACCTTGCGATTTTTGAATTGCCTGAAGATGGATTTTTGGAAATGTCCGAAAATCACGCAAAATTCGGATCTTATGACGCAAAAGCAATTCTTTTTGTGACTCCTGATTCCTACGTTGAAAAAATGCGCCTTCCCGTTCATCTAAATTGCGACTTTGTTGTTGAAAGCGCTTCAAATGGAGAATATTCAGCGCGTATTAAAAATCTTCTTTATCCAGGAACCGAAACAACTAAGAGTCAAATTCTAAAACATGGAACAATGACAATAAACACCGCGACATTTCAAGTCTACGTTTGCGAAAAACCTCTTGACTTAACTTATCTAGAATATGCACTTTTAACGTTTTTAGTGACTCACCCCGAGCATTCTTATTCAAGAGAAGAGCTGCTAAAGCGCGTTTGGGGATTTGACTATCTTGGTGGATCAAGGACGGTTGATGTTCACGTTAGGCGTATAAGAGCAAAAATTGGTCCTGAAAATGCTATACATCTAGAAACAGTTCGTGGCGTTGGATATCTTTGGAATGAATAGCCCGCTTGTTGAGTGTTACAAACTACATAGAAATTTTTTGCCTCCTTTGCTTATCAGCAATTTTGACAATTATATTGGTGCCATTTGCAAAGAAACTAGCTATTAAATTCGATGCGATAGACTATCCAGACAATCGTCGCATAAACAAAAATCCAACTCCAAGGATGGGAGGAGTCGCTATATTTGGCGGAATGGCAATAACCTTTTTGATCTTAATTATCACCTCACGTCATCTAAATTGGTTTGGAATGCACCTAGGGTTCTTGGAATATGAAACTGACTATAGAGTCGTTGCGTTCGGAATATTTTTTATGTTCTTAGTTGGTGCAATCGATGATATTGTTGGTCTAAAAGCGAGTCAAAAACTCTTTGGGCAAATCTTAGCATCTTGCATAGTTTGCACTGGAGGGCTCACATTAGGATTTATCCAAAATCCATTTTCGGACGGACAACTAATAAACTTTGGAATCTTTTCTTGGCCTATAACGATTTTTTACCTCGTTGCCTTTGCAAACATAATTAATTTAATTGACGGTCTAGATGGGCTTGCAAGCGGGATTAGCGCTATAACAGCCTCAACTTTGGGAATATATGGAGCTCTCACATCTAGAGTGGATGTTTTGATTTTGTCAGCTATATTAATCGGTGCGTGCATCGGCTTTTTAAAATTTAACCACCACCCTGCCTCTATTTTTATGGGCGATTCTGGCAGCCTAACTCTTGGGTTTTGCCTAGGGATATTATCGCTTTTAGCAATAGCCAGAACTGCTCTCGTCTTTTCCTTGCTTGTCCCTATCTTGGCTGCAGGAGTTCCTATAACAGACACACTTGTTGCAATTATTCGAAGAAAAAAGGCTCACAAGCCTGTTGGAGAAGCAGACAAAAGCCACATTCATCATCGACTTATACAAGCAGGTTTTTCTCAAAACAAAACGGTTGCAATAATGTGCGGTTGGAGTGCTGTTCTTAGCATTTGCGGCCTTGTTTTTGCAGAGCTTTCTGGAATCGCAAAACCGCTATCTCTAATCGTAGCTGCATCGATAACGGGCTTTGCAATTTATAAGCTTCAACTTCTAGAGCCAGTTTTGCAACACTACTACAACCCAAGAAAAAGAAGAAAATCGATTAAGAATAAGAAATGAAAATCTTATCTATAATATCCCAAAAGCCAACTAGCACAGGAAGTGGCGTTTATCTGGCAGAAGTTATCCGCTCTCTCAATAAATTGGGTCACACAAACGCAATAGTGTTTGGAAAATCAAAAGACGATAGTAAATTCCAAATTGAAGACGAAGTGGCAAAAACTTACCCTATCACATTCGATGGAGTTGATGTTAATTTCAAAATTGCTGGTATGAGTGACAACATGCCCTACCCCTCTACTCGCTATTGCGACTTTAACAAGGAAATGACAAAAGAGTTTTTTGACGCCTATTACAAAAAAATATCAAAAGCTATTCTTGAGTTTAAACCAGATATAATTTTGTGTCATCATCTTTATCTAGCAACCTCAATTGCTTCTCACATTAACAAAACTCTATTAAATAGGGCGAAGATTGTCGCAATATCGCATGGAACAGATATTCGACAAATGCAAAAACATGAACTTTGCAAAAGTTATATAAAAGAAGGCATATCAAATTTAGATCAAGTCTATGTTTTGCATAACGATCAAGCTGATCAAATACACAAGGTCTATGGAGTTGACCTAGCAAAAATTGACTCAATTGGAACTGGGTATAATTCAGAAATCTTTTGCTCAAACGATTGCAACCCTCAAAACAAGGATCCTCACTCAATAATCTATGCAGGGAAAATTTGCAAGCAAAAAGGAGTTCCTCAATTAATAAAAGCTTGCGCAACTTTAAGCGAAACTATTAAAGACTTGACGTTGACTCTTGCAGGAGGACATTCTAATGAGGACGAATTTAAGGAGATAACAGACTTAATTAAGAAGTGTTCGAAGAAATTCAAAATCAATGTGACAGGTCAAGTCCCTCAAAGTGAACTTGCTAAACTCTATCGCAAAAGCAAAGTTTTTTGCCTGCCTTCGTTTTTCGAAGGTTTGCCGCTAGTCACATTGGAAGCTATCGCTTGCGGGTGCACGGCTGTTATGACGGATCTTCCTGGAGTTAGAACTTGGTATTTGGATAATGTCAAAGACGCTCCCTTGATCTTCGTTAAACCTCCTAAAATGAGCAACATAGATGTCCCAGTGCTCTCAGATCTACCTCAATTTCAAACAAATCTTGAAAATGCGATTCTCGATTCAATAAAAAATGAAGCCAACCCAAGTTCTGTTGAAAACTTAAGTTGGCTTTCGCTGACGAGTCGCTTGCTTGATAAAGTAGGCAGACTCTAAAATTTTTAACTATAAACGCTCTATTAGTTTTAGTTTAATCCTCGTTGTTGACCTTGTTGGTTGTTATTTTGAGAATTTTGACTATTGTTTTGAGTTGAGCTTTTGCTTGAGTCATCCGACTTCTCCCCAAGAGTTACCTCAACAGTCTTCTCCTCAGAACCTCTATAGAACTTAACAGTAACTTTATCACCTGGGTTTTTCTTCCTTGTGTCTAAAGTTAAGTCAGAAGAACTTGTCACTTTCTCACCAGCAAACTCAACAATAATATCTCCAACTTGCAAGCCTGCATTAGCAGCGCCACTTCCATCAGTTACTGCCGCAACATAGGCTCCTTGCTTCGTTGAAAAACCATATCTTTGCGCAATTGTGTCAGTTACAGTTGAGCAGCTAACACCCATATATGCATAAGTTGGCGATTTTCCTTCAATTAAATCTTTAGCGATGCTAATTGCGTAATTTGAAGGAATTGCAAAACCAACTCCTGAATAGTTTCCTGAGGAAGATGTTATGAGCGCGTTAATTCCTATCAATTGACCATTTTCATTAACGAGCGCACCTCCTGAGTTTCCAGGGTTGATTGCAGCGTCTGTTTGGATCATATTCGGATAAATTTTCACACTTCCTGAAGTGCTATTGCTATTGGAAGAATCCGTTATTTGAGAGCGGCTCGTTGCAGAGATAATCCCAGTTGCAACAGATTGCTCAAGACCAAAAGGACTTCCAATCGACATTACCCACTCGCCTGTTTTGATGTTGTCTGAATCCCCAAGCTCGATTGCAGTTAAGCTCTCGCCCGCGTCAACCTTCAAAACTGCGATATCGCTAGATGAATCTTGACCGACAAGCTTTGCATCGACTGTTTTGCCATTTACATTAACTTCATATCTAGTTCCATCCTCAACAACATGCTCGTTTGTGATGATATAGCCATCAGCTGAAATAACAACACCACTGCCAGTTGCAGTTTGAGTTTCAGTTGACGAGTTTTGTCCTCCGAGATTGCCAAAAAGAGATGTGGAGGAACTCGATGAAGTTCCATAAACATTTATAGAAACAACACTTGGCAAACATTTTGCACTAACAGCTTCTGCAAGCGTCGCAGAATCGTCGCTGGCGTTCACAGAGCTGTTGGATGTGGATCCCAATGTCACATTATTCGAGGAACCAAGAATAGTCTTTGTTGAGAACAAACCACAAGCACTACCAACAACAAAGAAAAGAAGGCAAGCTAAAAGCGCGCCTAAAAATGCAATAACAAAAATAGAAAGTTTTGATTTGCCAAATGACTTTCCAGAATTTGAATCTATTGACGATGCCGCAGAATCAGCCCCATTTACGGTTGGGGGCACTGGTGGCGTTACTGAACCACCAGTGCTTGATTTGAAACTATTGGCATTTTTTGAACTTTGTGAAGATGCATTTGCGCCGCTTACATCGCCTTTACCGATCATGTTCGCGTGAGAATCAATCTCTTGCTGTTCTTTGTGTAAGCTTTTTAATCCATCGATAGCGCTTGAAGAAGCTGGACGAGATGTCGAAGTTGTCATAGGAAGGGAAACAGTTGGTTCTTTTTGATCATTCTTTGAAGCTGATTCATCTATTTGTTTCGCAACGTCACCAGCCTTAACAACTCCATATTCTTTTAAATAAGCATCATTTTCTTGATTACGATCTTGTGTCATCTATTTACCACCTAAAAAACTCTTATTTAAGGGAGGGTGCGGTCAGTAAGTAGAAAGGAGGTTTTAGCTAACCGCACAATGTCATTAGAACATAAAAGACAAACTCAAACAAGACTATTTTAAATAATACTTCATTTAAACACCAGCAATACGAAACGGAGTGTAAATTAAAAGACGTTAATTTTCTAATGCAAAGAGGTTAATAATTGCTTTGTGATTTCTCTCTTCGGATCACTCAAAACTTGCTCACTTTTACCTCTCTCAACGAAGACGCCTCCGCTCAAAACTGCAACTTCATCAGCGGCATCTCTTGCAAAGTTCATGTCGTGAGTTATAACAACTACTCCAACTCCTCCCTTTGCGATTTTCCGAATTAGCGCAGCAACACTGCTTGAAAGTTTAGGATCCAAAGCGCTCGTTGGCTCGTCAAAGAAAATAACGTCAGGGTTTAGCGCAAGAGCTCTTGCAATTGCAACCCTTTGCTTTTGCCCACCGCTAAGATCGCATGGCACCATATTCGCAAATTCCAAAAGCTCTTCTTCCTCGAGTCTTTTTCTTGCAATCTCTTTTGCTTGTTCTAAACTTAACTTTTTAACTGTTGTCAAAGGCTTTATTATGTTATCTTCAACAGTAAAATGCGGGAAGAGATTGAAATTTTGAAAAACAAATCCAACCTTAGATCTAACTTCTTTTAGCTCCTGTTGACTTCTATAAACGCACTTGCCATCCCTATCTTCGCAAACAATTGAGTCGCCATAACTAAGAAATCCACTATCAAATTCATCAAGGAGCGCCAAGCAACGCGCCAGCGTAGACTTACCAACGCCAGACTCTCCTATAATTGCTAAAACTTGCGAGCTGTTCAGCGAAAGATCGACGCCTTTAAGAACTTCCTTGTTACCGAAGCTTTTCTTCGCACCCTTTAAACTCATAACTTCTTTAGGCATGATAGTATCCCATTCTTTTTTCTTGTTTATTTAAAATCCATGTGATAATCAAACAAAAGATCCAATAAATTGCCGCCGCCAATGCATATGGAACCATGGAAACTTGCTTTGCAGCAATTGCCTTTGCTTGGCTAAATATCTCCCCTATTCCAAGGACGAAAGCTAAAGATGTGTCCTTAACGAGCGTTATTATTTCGTTTCCAAGGGCTGGAAGAATTTGCTTGTAGACTTGAGGAAAAACGACTTGAATAAAAGTTTGCCACTTTGTGTAGCCTAAAACTGCGCAAGCTTCATATTGCCCGACTGGAATTGATTGAATTCCACTTCTAAAAATCTCTCCGAAATAGGCAGCATAATTCAAAATGAAACCTATAGAACACGCCCACATTTTCCAATCTGATCCCATTTGCAAACCCAAAAGATAATAAGGTCCAAACATAATTGCCATCAATTGGAGCATCAAAGGGGTGCCTCTCATAACAGAAATATAGAGGTGCGTTATTGCGGCCACCACTTTTACCTTGCACATGCGCAAGTGCGCTACCACAACCCCCAGCGGCAACGCACCTATAAGTGTTATAAGAAAAATGAAGATTGAGAATTTAAAACCCTCAAACAACAATCCCAACATCACGCCTAAGCTCAACTCTTTTACCTCTTCCTGAAAATCAAAACTAACAAATCTAATAAGACATGCGTCTTTGCTTATTTCAGCTTCCAATTGTCGAAGGATAGCCCATAAGTCGAATATTTGTCGCAAAGCTCTTTTACAGTTCCATTGTCGTAAAGCTTCTTCAACGATTCGTTAACTTTAGTCGCCAAATCTTTGCCACTATCATCATTTTTAAATCCAACCGCATAATTTTCCGATGACAATGCATTGTCTAGCTTCACATATTTATCTTTATTAGCACTCATTTGATATTGAGCGATTGACAAATCGCATGCAACAGCATCCACTGCCCCACTTTCCAATTGCATAAAAGCATTGTTATAGTCGCTTATCGTCTCCAAGCGCGAGAAAGTGCTCGCCAATTGTTCTTGGTCTCCCTTCAAAACGTCAAGAGCTGCTGAATCAGCTTGCGTTATGACTGTTTTGCCTGCGAGGTCCTCAAGATTGTTAATATTAGAGCCTTGCTTAACAACAACAACTTGCTCATTTAGCATATATGGCTCGCTAAATGCATATTTACCTTCTCTTCCCTCCATAGTAAAGCCATTCCAAATGCAAGTTATTTGCCCCTGCTCTAAGAGGGCATCTTTCGAGTCCCAATCGATTGGCTTATACTCGCATTCCCATCCATTGTCCTCACAAACTGCTTTTGCAAGGTCCAAGTCAAAACCTGTGTATTGGCCATTGTCATCGAGAAAACCATAAGGAGGATAAGCTTGATCAAAACCAACGATAAGCTTAGTTGCACTCGTCGAGGAACTCGAGTTAGAGCTCGAAGAGTTGCTCGAAGAAGAACAACCTCCTAGGAACAAAAGACTGAACACGCAAAAAGTTGCGATAATACCCACTAGAAATTTTGAAGTTTGCTTACTCTTTAAACAATCCATTTTCATCACCCTTTCAAAAACTTTCTTAGCTTTAAATAAGAACTAACTTTTTCGCAAAAAACAAAAGAGGAAATCTTTCCTATAACTACTTTATCACAGTAGAGTGCTAAAGTGACGAGAACTTTAATTTTTTTTGAAATTTTTTGAAATTGTTGGGGGAAATTGGTGCCAGACTTACGTTTACCAGGGAGTTTGTGGGTGTAGAGCGGTAAAAAATTATTATCAATTGTTTCAGATTTGTTAACAGACAAGTGGGAGTAAATTGGTGCCAGACTTACTTTTTAGCAAGTGGAAAATTGGTGCCAGACTTTGATTAACCTGGTAACTTTCCATCTTTTTCAACATTCATAAATGTTAAAAAGCGAGCTCATAAACACA
>CAVAIA010000069.1:0-4941 GCA_963588595.1 bacterium
TGCCTCGTCTCCACGCCCACACCGACCGCTAACTTGTTCTATCAAAGCAAAGGTTCGCTCAGTGCTTCTGAAGTCGGGAACGTGCATCGTTGTGTCCGCATTTATGACTCCAACAAGTGAGACGTCTTTAAAATCAAGCCCTTTTGCAATCATTTGGGTTCCAAGCAAAATCGAACGAGGAGATTCGTCAAACTCTTTTAATATATCGTCGTGAGATCCCGAAGTGGCGGTTGAGTCGGAGTCCATTCTGACTATCTTTGTATTTTCTAGTCCACTTTCTTCATCTAGGAAGAGGTGCAGCGTTGACTCAACTTTTTGCGTTCCAGTTCCAAGCCTTTTTAGGTGAGGAGAGGTGCATTTCGGGCATCTAGGAGGGCTTGCAACTTGATATCCGCAATGGTGGCATTTTAGCCAATTTCCTTCTTCGTGAAAAGTGAGGGTTGTTGAGCAATTTGGACACTCTGGGACAAATCCGCAATTTTCGCAAAGTATAAATTTTGAATAACCGCGTTGGTTTAATAACAAAATCACTTTTCTATTCGCTTTTAATTCTTCAATAATTGCTCTTTTTAGCTTCTCAGAGAAAATTGAATATTTGCCTTCACTTTTAAGTTTTGTCATGTCGACGACTTGAACCTTTGGAAGAGGTTTAAGATTTGGTCTTTTTGTAAGTGTGACTCTTTGCCAATCGTTTGAGTTTGACGACAAAAAGAGAGTGTCGAGAGACGGGGTGGCGCTTCCAGCAACAAGAACTCCACCTGAAATCTCCATTTTCTTCTTTGCAACAGCTCTGGCGTCATATCTAGGAGAGCTTTCTTGTTTGTAGGTCGATTCATGCTCTTCGTCTATAACGATGATTCCAACGTTTTTTAGTGGAGTAAAAAGAGCACTTCTGGGTCCAATAACAATCCTCGCTTCTCCTTTTTCTATCCAAAACCATTGCTCGCGTCTTTGTTTCAATGTCATCTTTGAGTGCATAATTGCAATTTTTTTTCCGAATCTGGATGTGAACCTTGATACTGTTTGGGGAGTTAGCGCGATTTCAGGAACTAGAACTATAGCATTTTTGCCCCCATCGAGTATTTTTTCAATAACTTGAAGATAAACTTCTGTTTTTCCACTTCCAGTTACTCCATCTAAGAGAACCGCATGCCCTCTTGCTTTCTTATACTCTTGAATGATGACATCAATCGCATGTTGTTGCTCGATATTTAATTTTTCAGGTCTTTTATATGTATTTAGAAAATGATCGACTTCTTTTTCGCAATACTCAAACTTTTTTGACTTCCTAATTTTATTTTTGATTGTAAAAGTTGAATCTGCATTGTTTTGAACTGTTGGAGTTCCTTGAGGAGGGATGGCAAGGCGAGCTGCACTTGATAGGGGAGAGATATATTTATGGGAAATCCAAGTTATGAGCTTCGCCATCTCTTCATCAAAGAATGGTTCACTTAAAACTTCAATGATTGGGTTTAATTTGAAAGAAAAGTCATTTTGATTTTTGTTTTCTATTTCTATGACAAAGCCAACATATTTTTTGTTGTTAAAGTCAACTAAAACAGCGCAACCTACTTTTGTTTCTTCCAAAAGTTCGCTTGGCACTTCATATGTAAAGGAAGTGTCAAGGGCACGAGTTTTTGTGTCAATTACAACGTTTGCTGTTGTCAACTAATCGCTCTATTCTCTTCTTTGATTAATAAGTTGCTACTCGCAAGCGGAGAGAAGTTGTTCTGTTTTATCTTTTTTCTCCCACTTAAATTCAGGAAGCTCTCTTCCAAAATGACCATAGTTGGTTGTCTTTCTGTAAATTGGTCTCCAAAGATCAAGAGATTCTATTATCGCAGCGGGTCGAAGATCAAACACCTCTTGAATTGCTCTTTCGATCTTTGATTGATCGATTGTGTTAGTTTTTTTGCAATCAATTTTTATAGCAACTGGATGGCTGACGCCAATCGCGTAAGATATTTGAACTTCGCAAGTTTTTGCAAGACCTGCAGCAACAACATTTTTTGCTATGTGTCTTGCTTCATATGCAGCGCTTCTGTCAACCTTCGTTGGATCTTTTCCTGAAAAAGCTCCTCCTCCATGCGCGCATGCGCCTCCATATGTGTCAACGATAAGTTTTCTGCCGGTAAGGCCAGTGTCAGCGAATGGTCCGCCAACAACAAAACGACCAGTTGGGTTAATGTAGATGTTCTCTTCGTTTGGAAGGTTAAAACCTTGCGACTCTAGCGTTGGTGCAATGACATCGTTTAAAATGTCTTTTCGAAGATCTGCTATTTTGACTTTATCTGAATGTTGAGTGGAAAGAACAATGGCATCGATCGATGATGGTTTGCCATTTTCATATTTGACGCTAACTTGCGTTTTGCCATCTGGACGAAGATATTCCAGCTCTCCGCTCTTTCTCACGTCCGTTAATTTTTCTGCAAGTCTGTGAGAGAGATAAATTGACATCGGCATCAAAACATCAGTTTCGTCACACGCAAACCCAAAAACGCTTCCTTGATCCCCAGCTCCAATTTTGTCGTAGGCGCCTCCAGCATCGCTTGAATATGATGAGTTATCGACCCCAATTGCAATGTCGTCTGATTGCTCCTTTATCATATTGATGACACCACATGTGGTTGCATCGAAACCGAATTTTGCTCTGTTATAACCAGTAGAATTAACAACATCGCGAACTATTTTTTGTATGTCAACGTATCCTTCGCAACGAATTTCTCCTCCAACGATGACAGTTCCAGTTGTTACAAATGTCTCACATGCGCAGCGTAGTTGTTTAACACCTTCTGGAACAGGTTGGCTTGAGTCTTGCCAATCGCCTCCAAAACAAGAAAAGTCTTCTTTAATTATCGCGTCTAGAATCGCATCAGAGATTTGGTCACAAATCTTGTCAGGGTGACCTTCTGTGACTGATTCTGAGGTAAATATGTATGAATTTTCTTTCAATTTTATCCTTCTCTTAGTCCTTAAAAATCAACTTTGAACGCAGGTTTTACTAGCCCATTATGATCAACTGCAATAACTCCTTCATTCCCGCATCTAAGATAGATCCCCGCAAATTCACCATTATATGTGTAAAGCCCTGGCATTGCGTTGAATTTTTGAACAGGCGTTGTGTTATCAAGATCTCTTCCTGTGAACATAACGTCTGTCGTGTGTTGAGTTGCATATTCTTGCAAAACATAACCTTTATCTATATTGGAGGTTATTATTTTTGCCCATTGCCCCTTTGAAAAGTCGGGACCTGCGAAAACTCCCTTTGCACCATAGTCATCTTCAGGTTTAATTATCCACCCATTAGGATTGTTTGAAACTTCCTCTAAATCTATTGGGATCTTGCTCGTTAATCTAAATGTTTTCGGACAATGTTTATCTATAAATTCACACTCTTCATTTGTTAAAAAGGACCTTGTTATTTCGTCAAATAGCATTATGTTGATAGTTTTTGTGTGAACAACTGTTGTTCTAAAGTGACCAACAAGGCAAACATTATTGTCCTTAACAGCGTCAATTAGCGCCTTGCAATCATTAATCTTATCTATTATGTCGCAAGTCACTGCTCTTCTGTAAATAACATCAACAACCTCGCCATCTTCATCCATCAAGTGATTTCCATCATATTTAAAGCTTGTTATATCTAAAACCTTAGCGCGAGCCCCACACCTCTCAAAAGCTTCTTTATATCTGTTAAAGTCGCTAAATGTTGCATGCTCGTCCATAAAATCTGCAATAACAACAAGTGGATTTTCGCATGAATTTTTGCACTCGAAATAGTCTTTAAGGCAAGCATTTGCCCATGAGTCGAATAGCTCATAATTTTTAACGTTTTTATGTCTATTGCAAAAGGATTTAAACGCATCCCCTTGCGCGAGCGCTTGACCCAGGATTAAGTCGCGAGACATGCAACTTGTTCCATCCGTGTTAAATTCACAAAATTTGAATTCTTGACTCTCTTCATCCATAAATATGTCAAATCTGGCCATTGGCAAAAGTTGCGCGTAGTCGCAAGGAAGCATTATTAGGTCTTCTAGCGTTTTTGAATATCCGAATAACTTACGATAATTTTCATTTTTTAGATAGTGATCAATTATTTTAGTGAGAATTCCATGAATTGTGGATGCGATATATTCAAAGTGATCGTGCAAATCTTTATCTACAAGATAGGGGACATAAGAGAAATTTAGTGGCTCGCCATGAGCATCAACATCGCTTGCTTGAAGGTAGGCAAGGGCTGCATCGCGTCCATCTTGATCTCCTTTAAGTTCATCTAGTATTGATAAATATTCGTTAATTAGCTTGGGCATCTAAATCTCCTTTTTCAAGAGTATTTTTTCAATAAACGCTTTCTAATTGAAAAATTCACGTTCGATTATATTTATTATAATTTATGAAAGTTAATTTACATTTTAAAAGGGATCATGTTCATAAATGTTTACCTCAATTTTGCGCCTTATATTTAGATTAACCATAATAGGCACTCTTTGCCTTTCTGGGCTGGTTGTTTGCATCAATTTCCCCTTCGTCACAGAAATGATTTCAAGGAACACATCAATAACAACGATATATTCTTGCGATTTAGACTCAATGGTCAAAATCGCTTTAGCTGGCAGGGATTTTGCTCTTGGAACTATAGGCAGGGAGGGGCTTGCGAGCGTTATTTCTACGTGCGGGCTAAACCCTTCTTTGTTAGATGAAGAAATGCTCACTCACTTGCAAGATTGCACTGCAATATTTTCGGGCGTTAACTTGGCTTTTATTATTTTGCTTGTGGGCTCACTTGTCAGCATTTTAATAACGGGTCTAGTTGATGATCTTGATTCGGTCGGAAAGTTAATCATGCAATCAGGTCTTTTGGCTCTCGTTGTTATGATCGTGATTGCATTTTCGGCAGTCATCAACTTTGATATGTTCTTTAACAATTTGCACACCCTTTTG
>CAVAIA010000070.1:0-6955 GCA_963588595.1 bacterium
ACAGTTTTTCCAGCCTTTGCTAACGAAATAAAAACTTCTCGAATCCATCTTATTGCGTCAACATCTAGACCATTAATTGGCTCGTCGAACATCAAATTATTAGGATTTCCTAAAAGCGCGCCTGCTATTCCCAAACGTTGCTTCATCCCTAAAGAATAATCAGAAATCCTCATGTTTCCAGCGCCTGTCAAACCAACATAAGATAGCGCTTCTTCGACGTTGAAATTTTTAATATTCGCTGCGTCGCATAAATAGCTAAGATAATCCTTGCCCTTCATTTTTTCGGGCAAAAATTCTGACCCAAGACAACATCCTATTGTGCTTGATGGGATCTTTGATTTTGAAAATGGAACTCCATCAATGAAAGTCTCACCTGATGTTGGCATCTCTAAACCCATTATTATTTTCATCGTGGTTGACTTCCCTGCTCCATTAGGTCCAACAAAGCCTGTTATTTCACCAGGTTCGACCTTGAAACTCAAATCTTTAAGAACTTGCTTATCCCCATAGTTCTTGCATAAGGACTTAACTTCAATCACTCATGTCTCCCATCTCTCAATTTGAATGATCACCGCTACTAAGATTACCACAGAACCTCTCAACATTTTTCTTTCCGCTCACCTAAAAATCGACTTGACGACCACCTATAAGACGCGTTTTTCCGCATATAATTTAGCTGCTGGAGTCTTTACCCCTACATTCTAGAGAAAGGACTTTGACATGATAACCAAGACATTTAAAGTGTTTCTTGTCTTCGTTCTCGCATTTACCCTTTGTTTTCCTTTGAGCGCATGCCAATCGAATAGCTCACAAACAAAAACTTCTCAAGAATCCTACAGATGGGAAAATTTCGACGATGGCTCTGATGTCTTGAGCTTGGATGCTTCCTACATTCCCGAAAACGTTGATGACTTCTCTTTTAACATAATTCTTGAACAGGGAACTTTTAAAGATGGAGTTAGCGCAGAACACATCTCTCTTTTAGGAGCAATTCAGGGGTGGCAAGTTGAATCTGCACAAAAAAAGGATGACGTTACAGCGTCAATTTCAATTAAAAAGCCAAGCGAGTGGAACAGAAATGGTGGTTCGCTTGCCCAAATTGAAGTAAGCTCAAGTGCAATCGACATGCCAGCAACCGAACAAGACGTTGAAAGCATTAAGAAGGCTCAGGAAGAAGAAAACAATACCAAGACCAACAGCACAAATGGTGAAGAAACTCAATTGAGCGACGAAGAAATTTTGCAATTTGCAAACGAAATTAAAAGCATCAACACTTCTGATTCTTACGCCGTTTTTTCCGTTTTTGCTAACCCCTACTTAACATTAGAGCAAGATTCTCTTAGCCTTTCAAACAACAAATTAACATTAAAAATGAAGGCCTTCGATTTTAAATTGGACGGGAGAATTGACAAAAGCAATTTAAAAGTCCTTGATGCTAACGATCAAGAATCAAGCATAACAATAGACGATGCCAAACTTTCCTCCTCTTCAGAGATTGAAGTTACCCTTAATCTTCCAAATTCTAATGTCAATGAAATCGACGATTTTTCGCTAGTCTTGAACGCTGACGCAAATGAAACTCAAAACGACGTTAAAGGGTCTCTAAAAATCCAAGATCCATGGCTATCTGTTAGCATGGACAACAACGATGGCACAAACGCAACATTTGTTGCGACTTTAAATGGCACAAATGACAAAATGTCAACCAATGATGTTAAGATTTCGGTCGATGGACAACAAATTCAAGATGCAACTGTCAAGCAAAATGGTGACTGTTCATGCGAAATTGCAATCCCTTCAACAACAGCGAAAGACAATTCGATTGTTCAAGTTTCAGCAGAAAATGTGAAAGATTATGCAGGTCAGGATGCATCGAACATCTTTGGTGTTTCAAGCGTGGATTCAAGTGAACAATCACGCCTTATAGATATAGCGGCTGAAGATTTGCTTTTGGAAGCTGGAAAATTAGCATTGGGTGAATTAGCAAAATATGGTTTTTCTGAGTTAATCAACGTGTTCACAGGGGAAGTTTCAAACAGTAATTTGCTAGACAAAATAAACTCAATTGAAGGAAAATTAGACCAGGCGAACCAGCGAGTTAACGATCTTTATGATTTAGTCCAAGTTGGACAATATAGTGGAGTAGTAAACGATTCAAGAGACTTAATTTCAAAAATTTCCGGTCAAGAAATGATTTTAAAAGGGAATATGAAAGAGTATAACCAAGCTAAAACTGCGTCAGAAAAACAAGCTGCACTAATAAAACTTTACAACGATTCAGCCAACAAAACATTGTTAAATGATCTGGCAATAAACTTAGGCGTTTTATATAACAAAACAATGAAGGCAGACGCGGCCAGCGGAAAAGACTTGATTCAAATTTATGATGACATGTGTGCGTCCACATATAATTGGGCATCTCTAGCATACAATTCAAGGCAGAATTTTAGGAATGAAATTTCATCAGTTTGGGTTTTAGGATATTCTCAAATTTGCGCGATATACGGAGCGGCTGCTAATGGAGCACAGGACCAAACTTTAAAAGTTTTCGAGGAAAGAAACAAGAATTTGAACAAACTCATAAACACAACACATGCAATAAGCGAGAGTTGTTGCAAGAAAGCAGCGGGGTCTAAAACTGCATATTATAACTACACTAATGCAAAATGGTATTCATTTTCAGTTGGTCAGAGTTTATTTCTTGACTGGTCGTACACAACAACCCCATTCACAGAAAACTGGACACGCAAAAAGTATGCTAAAACTGCAGAAGTTAAGGCTATGACTAGGAGGTTGGCCGATGGCAAAACACTTGAAGACGAGTTTAAAGAATTAAAGGTCTCTTATACAAAATATCTGGTCACTTCCGAAAAGATTAACGGAAATGGATCGAGCTCTCTTCTCCGACGTTTTAATTGGCTCATGGACACATTTGAAGTCGCAAAGGCGAATAAGGCTGGTGATGGGTTCACCTCAAATCAGAAACATCTCGACGCGATGTATTATCCGACAAGAGGGACTTTTGATAAAATTAGTGAAACTCCTGCAAGCGAGATGTTTGTGTTAACTTATGAAAGCTAAAGTTAACCTTTCATGAAATCGAACTTTTTTAAGTCGCGATTTTTTAAAAGTGCAACGCTAATTTGCGTTGCACTTTTGATGTTGCTCGCGCCGTTAATCACTCTTTCAAATTATTCACCTGAGATAAAAAGCACCAACCAAGGAGCGAAATATCAAAATGCAATCTACATTTATATGTGTGGATCAACTCTTGAAACTAAAAACTCTGTTGCGACAAAAAACATAGAAACGATCCTAAAGGCAAATATATCCCCTCAAACAGCAGTGGTCATCGAGACTGGCGGAACGCGCATGTGGAGAGGATATGACATACCAAATAACAAAATCGCAAGATATGAAGTTAGAAATGGAAACCTCATTGAAATTTCTCAAGAAGACGATTCAAACATGGGAGATTCAAAAACTCTTTCATCGTTTTTGAAATTTTGCAATGAGAACTATTCAGCAAAGAACACAACGCTTCTTTTTTGGAATCATGGAGCTGGGAGCGTTAAAGGAGTTTGCTTAGATGAAAATCATGGGATGGACGGGCTTAGTTCGCTAGAGTTAAGTGATGCTTTGGATGAAAGCAACTCACATTTCGATAATGTTTGCTTTGACGCATGTTTGATGGCTAATTTTGAAACGATGCGAGCTTTTAAGAATCATGCTGTCACATTCATAGCGAGCGAAGAAGTTGAACCTTCAGCTGGATTTGATTATAAAGTTTTAACAGAAAGCCTTGGAAACTCCAACTTTTCTGATAACGTTCTTTCCTCTTACAAAGATCAATGCGAATCAAATGGGAAGCGTCTTTTTACTCTTAGCGTCACCGATCTAAACAAATTCTCAAAAGTTGAAAGTGCATTTGAGAGTTTTTGCAATGAGGTTTTGATAAAAGAAAATGAAACGGGCAACCTCCAAGGCATCACTCAAGCCGCCAATAACTCAATGAATTTCGGGGGTCAAAGCGCTGATTACAACTTAATAGACTTGTCGAACTTTGCTAAGAATTTAGGTTATGAGTCATTGTCAAACGCAATTTCAGATTGCTCAAAAACGTCAAATGGAGAAGATAGGCAAAGTGCATGCGGAATTAGCATTTTCTTCCCAACTTCAAATCAAACATTACTCAAAAATTATTTGTCTAATAAACCAAATGAGACTTATTCGTTTTTCTTAGGAAAAGCATTTGTGGATGAATCTTTAAGCTCAAGCAAAATAGAATTTATTGACAATGGCAGCACTGATGCAACGAATTTCAATTTTAAGATTTCCTCATCAACATCTTCGAATGTCCAAAATGTTGTTTATGACATATATCAACTAAATGATAATAGTCCCGCAACGTGCTTGGGATTTGACAACGACATCCAAACAAATGGCAAAGGAAATTACTCGATTACTTTCAGCGGAAGGTGGGTTGCTCTAAATGGACACCTATTGTCATGCGAACCGATAGATTCTGTCGGAGACACAACAGTTTTTTCGGCAGCCATAAAACTAGACAACGTTGAAGGCGATTTACGCTTCACATTTAACAAAAAGAACAACAATTTTTCGTTGCAAGGATTCGTTGCTTTGGAAGAAAACGACACGCAAGGTCGCCTTGAGGACATAAACAAAGGTGACGTTATAACAATACAAGGCGAAGAGTTCGCAAAAAAAGACGGGCTTGAAACTAAGTTTATTGACAAAGAAACGATTGAAGTCGATGACAATTTGCAATTATCAACAACAACATTGCCAAATGGGAGATATCAAATTTATGGAATCGTAACAGATTTATATGGCAACGAACATCTAACGGATGTTTTTATGTTTGAGCTGCAAGATGGAGAAGTGAGCCTTGCCTACGTCGTTAAAAATTAGCGAAGCTAAACGCAAAGAGCTTGGTCAACCTCATCTAAATTCTTTTCCCAAACGTAATGTTTAGTCTCCTTTGCAATAAGATTGCTTAGCAACAAAACGGCGATTATGTTAGGAATTGCCATCAAAGCGTTTGCAATGTCAGAAACTGCCCAAGCAACGTCACCAACTCCTATCGCTCCCAGCATCGCCGCGCAAAGGTAGAGAACTTGATAAACCCTAACAGCTTTCTTGCCAAATAGATAAGATACGCACCTATCTCCATAGTAATACCACCCAAGGATAGTAGAAAGCGCGAAAGTCACAATTCCTAACATCAAAAGTGGAGCTCCAAGATAAGGGATCTCATTAAATGCAGCATTCGTCAATTGTGCCCCTGCGGTTATGTTGTTTGAAGTAATGTTTGAAATGATATCTGGATATTTAATCATCGATGACGTTATAACTATGCCTGTTAAAAGACACATAACAACAGTTGACCAAAAAGTTCCTGTCATCGAAATTAATGCTTGGCGAGCAGGATTCTTTGTTTGGGCAGCACATGAAACTATTGGAGCCGTCCCAAGGCCTGATTCATTTGAAAAAAGACCTCTAGCACATCCATATTGCATCGCAACAATTATTCCTGAGCCCAGCGCTCCTCCAAAGGCAGCCTTTGGATCGAACGCCGCAACAACGATCAATTGCAATGCTTCCCACAAAACATCACTGTTCATTATCAGAATCGCTAAACATCCAAAAGCGTAGGCAGCAGCCATAAAAGGAACTAAGAGCTCACAAACTTTTGCAATGTTTTTAATCCCACCAACAACAACGAGAGCGACTATTGCTGTTATTATCGCACCGATCACCCAATTTGGAACGCCTCCCAAATTTGAGGAGAGGATGTTTGTTATAGCTTGAGATTGAACAGCGCTTCCCGTTCCAAGAGTCGCAAGGGCGCAAAACAAAGCAAACGCGCCTGCTCCAAACTTTGCCCACTTAGGAACTTTCCCGTCCTTGTCAAGAAACGCTTTTTTAAAGACGACCATTGTGCCACCCATAATTTTGCCAGAAGAGTCCTTCTCACGGAATTTGACAGCAACGAAAACTTCTGAGTATTTGGTAGCAATCCCAAAAACTCCCGTCAACCACATCCAAAAAATTGCGCCAGGTCCTCCCGCCAAAATTGCAGTCCCAACCCCAACGATAGAGCCCGTTCCAATCGTTCCTGCAAGAGTTGTGCAAAGGGCTCCAAATTGAGAAATGTCTCCGGAAGCCCCTTCATCTTCCTTCTCAACGCTCATCTTTATAGCTTTAAAGAGTTTAAGTTGAATTCCCTTCGTTCTAACAGTCAAAAACAGATGGGTCCCAAGCAAAAAGATAATCATAGGAGGACCCCAAACAAAAGCATTAACCGAATTAATAGCTTGGATAATCATGTCCATTTATCTCACAACTCCAAAACTTGATCTAGTTTGTAAATTTAAGTCTGGCACCTTTTTTCATAAGCGCAAATAAAAATTTTACACGAAGTTAGAATTCTTAAGTCTGGCACGAATCTACAATTAACGAACACTTAACCAAAAGTTGCGTCTTTACGAAAATTTAAGTCTGGCACGAATTTACCAACTTTATATAAAACGCGTTTAGCGATTAAATATACGTGAATTACTCATAACATTACTGTTTAGCACAATCAAAGAAACCGCAGATAAAAGAATTTTTTAATTTGTTTAAAAATTTTTTAAAAAAGTGTTGACAAAGAAAAATTTTGCTGTAATATATAAAACATGTTCAATAAAAGTTATGCTGTTGACAACTAAACAGAACAAAGTAAGGAATGCGTTCCTTAAAAAGAAGTCAAAGCGAAGTTGAACAACTTGTGTCCAAATTAATGGATACGCACATTGACATATTGGGGACGACTTAAACCCCTCTTTTGCAGAAATTTAATCCCTCTTGAAATTTCTCTAACTTCACTCTCCCCAATATGTTACCTCCTTTACTAATTACGACATCACTTAAATAGTTAGGTGATGTCGTT
>CAVAIA010000071.1:0-16021 GCA_963588595.1 bacterium
GCTCTTAAAGCTGCAGGTCTTGGGCATATTCCCGTTATAGCTCTTTCATTTAAAGACTTAGATGAACATAACTCTGGATTTGCACTAACTCCACGTATGCTAATTCAAGCTGCATATGCTTTGTTTTTAGGCGATCTTCTTATGATGTGTCTTTATAAAACGCGAGCCTACGAGCTAGAAAAAGATTCTGCAACTTATCTTTTTGAGTGGTGGATGGAAGAGTGTAGGCAAGCTTTTGCTAAGGGCGTCACTAAAAAGGACTTTAAGAGACTATCTGAAGAGATCATAAGCGATTTTGATGCTTTGCCTTTAGATGAAACGATTAAAAAGCCTAAAGTTGGTGTTGTTGGAGAGATTTTAGTTAAGTTTCACCCAACCGCTAATAATAATGTAACAGACAGAATTGAAGAGGAGGGATGCGAAGTTGTTGTTCCTGGACTGACTGAATTTTTCCTCTTCGGGCTCGTCGGCGGAATTTTTCAACAAGAAATTGGCAAGCCAAAAACCTCTGAGGTAGGAGCGAAGATCGGTCTTGGTGCCTTAAGAAAACTTAGAAAACCTCTTTGCAAAGCTCTTAAAAAGTCAAAGCGTTTTGAGGTGCCGACAGACATTATTGAGCTTAGCAAATATGCTTCTGAAGTTCTCAGTCTTTGCAATTCGATGGGTGAAGGATGGCTTTTGACAGCAGAAATGGTCGAGCTAATAAAAAGTGGCTGCCCAAACATAGTTTGCGCTCAACCATTTGCATGTCTTCCAAATCATGTTGTTGGAAAGGCTGTCATAAAGGAGCTTCGAAAACAATATCCTAAGAGTAACATTGTTGCAGTTGATTATGATCCAGGAGCTTCTGAGGTAAATCAAATAAATCGCATCAAATTAATGATTGCAGTTGCAAAATCTAATTTCAAAAAAGATGAATAAACTAATAATCGTTGCAACACCTATCGGCAATTTGGGAGATATCTCATCTCGTTGCCTAGAAGCTCTCAAAAAAAGTGATGTTGTCTATTGCGAAGACACTCGTGTAACTAAAAAATTGCTCAATGCATTCTCAATTAAAAAACCATTAAAGAGAATGGATGAGAATTCGATTAGTGAAAAAGTTATAGAGTTAATTGAAGAGTGTGCGTCTGGAAAGAATGTTTGTTATTGCACGGACGCAGGAATGCCTGGAATTTCTGATCCTGGTTCGCGAATAGTTGAGGCTTGCAGAAATGCAGGCGTTGATGTTGAAGTTTTGCCAGGAGCGAACGCTTGCTTGGTAGCTCTCGTTTCGAGTGGTTTTAAAATCGACCACTTTTTCTTCGAAGGCTTTTTGCCTAAGAAGAAAACTCAAAAACAAAAGAGGCTTGAATTCCTCTTAAACCTTGATTGCCCTTTTGTTATATATGAGTCTCCAAAAAGGGTGGTTGACACTCTTGAATGTTTGTTAACTTTAAGTCCAAATCGAAAAGTTTGCGTTGCCAAAGAACTAACAAAACTCCATGAAGAAATAACAATTTTTCCCGCTAAAGAAATGTCTGAGGCATACAAAACTAAAACCTTAAGAGGCGAATTTGTCATCGTTGTCGATCGCGCCAGCGATGAGGAAAATAAAATTGAAGCAGATAAAAACTTATTGCGTGCTAAGGAATTCGCGAAAAGCCAAGTAGAGCGGGGAGCGAAGTTATCAGATGTTCGAAGCGACCTCGTTGAGTTTTTTAATTGTTCAAAAAATGAAGCTTATGAGATTTCAGTTGTAACTCAATGAAACAAAGGCTATTTTTTTAATCCAGCTCCTTTAAACCGCCTGGTTTAAAAGTGGTTTAAGTTTCGACTTGCTTGATTGATCTACAAATATAGCTGTTAAAATGAGCGTGTGATTGAATTCACAACAAAATTTTTTACTTTAATTTTAAGGAGCAAGCATGAAAGATTTTGAAATGAATTTAGAGGAAGCTGATGAGCTCGACGCATTGGAGAGCGCATGGTATTTCATTTTTGGTAGCAGTTGGGCAATTTGCGTAGCTTAAAGTCGTTATTTCAGGATCGCAACTCTAACAGAGCAATTGCGATCCTGCTCTTTTTTTCGAGATTCATCTGTGACAATTCTAAACTTAACAGTAGGTTACAAAAAGTCTAATTTTCGGGTTTTGATAGATAACTTCAATCTTTGTAGAGGAAAGATTTTAGGTATCTTAGGAACTAACGGTACGGGAAAGTCAACATTTTATAAAACACTAATTGGAGAGATTGAGCCGTTGGCTGGCAGTATTCCTGAGGTTATTAAAGAAAATATTGCGATTGTTTCTGATCAAATTAATTTGCCTAATGATTGTAAAGTGAAAACAATAATGAACTTGATAAATCGTGATAGTCTAAATGCGGTAAGGCAAAGTTATCCAAGTATTTATTCAATTATAGAAAGTCAACTTTACAAGAGAGTTGATTCTTTGAGTTCAGGTCAAAGAAGAGTCTTACAAATCTTTTTGATGCTTGCATCTAATAAGAGCATAATTATTATGGATGAAGCATGCGCATATCTGGATCTTAAAAATAAACAACTAGTATTTGATGCAATAAAATGTGTGGCTGAAAAGGGTGGAACAATCTTGTATACGTCACACGAAATGGACGATTTTGCTAGTTTCGATTCTGAAGTCTATATTTTTAATAATGGCATATTGAGTGCATTTATTGGGGAAATTAGTCCTGAAAGTTTAAAAAAAGAGCTGATTTCTTTTCCTTAATTGTTATTAAATTCTTAAAGGTTTGTTATTTATATGTCTAAATTAATAAAATTTCAATTCATGAGAGCATTTGAATCAAAAAGGCTTATTTTATCGATAGGGCTATTGTTATTGACAGCCATAACTGGTTTTGTTCTTTGTGAGGTATTTTATTCACCTTTAGAGGACTCTCGTCTAGGTATACTTAGTTTGTTTAATTCTTTTACTCAGTTTTTTTATCTTATTTTTGCTTACATATTAGTGTCTTTATTTGCTGATGATATTCAATCAGGTTCTATTATTCTCTTTAGATATATGGGCTTTGGAACGTCTAGTGTAGTCCTTTCAAAGATTATCTACTGTTTGGTTCTTTTCATTCCTATTGTGGATCTTGCAGTTGTTATTGGAGCTTTTATATATCAATGTAATAATTTTGAGTTCTTAATAAAAGTTCTTCTTGTTCTTGATTTGAGTATTATTCAAGTATTGCTATTAGCTTGTTTCCTATCGCAATTAATTAAAAAAACAAATATAGCTACTATCGTGATGTATGGTTGTTTTTTATGTTTCAATATAGTGAATATTTTTGCATATGGATTAACAAATCAAGCTGACAGCAACAGTTTAACAACTTATTTCGTTGCTTCTCTGAGCGATTCGTTGCGTAATCAACCAAAATGGGAAAGTGTTGTTGATTTAACAAACGATCAGCTTTTTTTCTATTCAGTTCTCGTAAACATATTTTGGATTTTGTTATTAGGTATTATTGTTGTTTTGACGACCTGCAAGGGAGGAAAAAAACATGCTCTATAGGAACCTTGCAATAACGCTTACTCGTAAGTGTAACGCCTCTTGTGATATTTGTTGTTTTTCTTCCTCTCCAAGCTGTAATGAGTGTTTGGACGAGGAAGCTGTAAAAAAGTTTATTTCAAGCTGTGCAGATGTTCCTGAAATAAAATTCATTGCTTTTACTGGTGGTGAACCATTTCTTGACTATGAATTATTGTTACGATTGGTTAAATTCTCATCATCAATTGTAAAGAAGTCGACAGTTATTACAAATTGTTTTTGGGCAAAAGATCTACATATCGCTTATGAGCGCCTTGCTGAGCTGAAACAAGCAGGAGTTGTAAGAGTTAATTTAAGCTATGATAGATACCATTCAAAATTTATACCTTCTGCTAATGTTCGAAATGTTATTGAGGCTTGCAACGGGCTTTCATTGCCAGTGCAGATTGGTTTAGTATGTTTGAAGGGTGAAAGAATTGGTTCATTAATAGACGAATTGATGGATGAAGGTCTTAATGTAATTTTTCAAACGGTTCCGTGTTTACCTGTTGGAGCCGCTAGAAAAAATATTGATGAAGATCTATTTCTTAAAAAAGAATTGAGATCTCCTTTGCCATGTCTCTACGATGGAAATTTAGTTGTTTCTTATGACGGAAAGATTTATCCTTGTTGTTCTCAAATGGTTCTTGATACAGCTCTTTGCGTAGGAGATTACAGAAATGACTCGGTAAGAGATGTTTTAAAGAGGGTAAAAAACAATGGGATACTATACTTATTAAGGAACCGTGGTGTAGATTTCTTTTTGGACGAGGCAAAACGGCTCGGAATAGATGTCCCTGACAAGATTGTAAATCAATGTGAGCTCTGTTCTATCTTGTTCAACGAACAAAACATTGGTAAGTTTCTTTCTTTCATAAAAAATGAGCTTAAAGAGTATGCTTAGTTATAATGGATACTTTTATTATAAGGATGACAGGATTGAGTGTTTAAGAGATCCAGATAATTATTTTTTTGTAAAAGATCTGCGTGTTGGGAAATTTTATAAAAAGTCAAGTCTTGAATGCAACGAAAGTGAATTTAAAAAAGTTAAAATTTCGTTTTGGGATTACTTTTCGATATTTTACGCCTTATTAGCAATAATTTCGGTAATATATTTCTTCCATCAATCATTAACTTCTACTTTATTTTCATCTGGAATTCTATCTTTTAATGATTGCTTGCTTGCGCTCCTAATTTTGTTTATTAATGTTTTTTTACACGAGTTGTCGCATGCACTATTTTTAGGGATGTTTGGGCAAAAGGTAAATAGAATAGGTTTTAAAATGAACTTTATTTTCCCGTGCGTTTATGTGGACACTTCCAATGCATATTTGCTTCCAAGGCTTAGAAGGCTCTTTGTTTTTGCTGCTGGAGTAGAAACAAATTTTGTTTTTACTTGTTGCTTTTCTCTTTTGTTTCCAGGAGCTTTTTATCTAGTACTCCCGGTGTTCTGGACGGCTTTAGTTTCGATGCTGCCTATAGGCGCTATCAGAACTGATGGCTACAATATAATTTTTAATGTTATCTTTAAGCAGGATGAAAAGAAAGGGAGATCATCAATTACTTTTAAGGTCACAAGGTTTGTCTTTATAGTTTTAGTGACTACCTTGATGTTTATTTCTATCTTTAAAGTGTGTTAATATACCCTCTACGCTTGCCTTTTACCGTTTGCGGATTTTTTTTAATAATTATTTGCACTCATGATAAATAATTGCGTTAAAATGTTTTATGGTTTAAGAGACGAAGTTAATTATTAAGAGAAATGATTAGATTAAATTGAGTCCATTAGATGCGTTAACACAAAATGTTGGTCACATCAAGACTGCGCTTGATTCAACAGTCGTGTTTAATGTTGCTGGTTTTCCAGTAACTCAATATTTTCTTTTCATGGTTCTCATTTGGATTTTAACGATCGTTCTCATCATTTCGGTTGGTAAAAGATTAACTTTAATTCCAACTAACAAATTTATAAACACTGTTGAATATGGATATCAATTAGTTTCTAGAGATGTTTCGCAAAATGTTATTGGTGATGGGTATAAAAGACATGTTCCTTTCTTGGCGACTCTCTTCTTCTTCATCCTAATTTCGAATTTTTGTGGTTTGATCCCTGGATCCAAGACCCCAACGGGGTCTATATCCATCAACTGGGCGCTTGCAACGTGCTCATTTTTCTATTTCAATTATTGGGGCATCAAGGCCCATGGTGGCTGGGGTTATGTGAAATCTATAGCACCTTCAGGTCTTCCAAAGGTTCTTGTGCCTGTTATTTGGTTTTTTGAGACTGTTAGTTTGTTTTTGAGATGGTTAACTCTTTCAGTCCGACTTTACGGCAACATGTTCGCAGGACATATGGTCCTGGGGATTTTTGCATTAGCAACAGGTGTTTTTATGACGGTAGGAATACAATCGATGCAAGTTGGCGTTGCGGGTGTTAGCTTGCTTTGGTTTTTACTCTTGGTCGTTATGTATGCACTTGAAACACTTGTAGCTTTTTTGCAAGCATATGTTTTCACAATGTTATCGAGTGTCTACATATCGCTAGCAGTGTCAGAACATTAAAGGCTTCTTTTAGGAGGAAAAAATGGAAACAACAACAATTGTATTAGCAGCATTGAAGGTAGTTGGTTATGGTCTAGGCGCAATTGGACCTGGCGTTGGTATCGGACTTGCATGTTATGGTTGCTGCGTTGGGACTGCACGCCAACCTGAGGTTCAAGGTCGTTTGTTCACTAACTTCATCATTGGTGCCGCGTTGGCTGAGGCGCTAGCGCTTATCGGTTTTGTTCTTGCTTTAATTTCTTAAGATTAAATTTAATAGAAGAAAAGGTTAGTTGAACTGATGATGAAACTTAAAGATAAAGATATGAAGATGAGTTCGCGCGTAGCATCTGTTTGTGCGTTTGCTCTTTCATTGGCATTGTCAGTTTTTATTTGTTCACTGTCGCCTTCAATCGCTTTTGCTAATGAGGAATCTGCTTCTGGTATTTCAGCAATCCTTCCAAATCCAACTGAGTTTTTCCCGATGCTGGTTGCATTTATTGTGCTTTGTATTATTCTTGGTAAATTTGGTTGGCCTATGTTTAATGGGATGCTTGAAAAACGAGAGCAATCAATTAGAGACGCTCTTGAACAATCAGAAAATGCTAAGAATGAGGCTGAGAAAGTCTTGGAAGAATATAAAAAGCAATTAGAGTCTGCAAAAGCAGAATCGCAAGAGATTGTTGCAAATGCAAGGGCGAATGCAGAGGCATTAGAGATTGATCTTAAGAAGAAAGCAGAAGCTTCTGCGGAAGAGATTATAGCTAAGGCTAAAGTCTCGATCGAGGCAGAGAAGAAGGCAGCTATTTCTGAACTTCAATCTAGTGTAGCTGACATGACAATTGATGTCGCGTCTAAACTCATATCTTCTGATTTGAGCGACGATGAGCATCGCAAGATAATCGAAAACTACATCAAAGAGGCAGGTAGCTTTAATGGCTAGAGGCCACTTCACACAACAAGAAAGATCTGAGGTTTACTCACGGGTTTTGTTTGACTCCGCTAAGAAGGAGGGCGGAGAGTCAGGCTCTATTAATGCCCGAAACGAACTTCTTGGAATCAAAGATGCTATCTTGTCGGACATGGATTTGAGATCAGCTCTTGAATCTGAAGAAGTCAGCGTCGATGATAAGTTGAAGCTCGCTGAAACTTTGTGTTCTGGGTGCATGACTTCAGTGAGAGCGATTTTGTTTAACATGATAAAAAATTCTGAAATTGACTTGATTAAGATGGTTTTGAGAAAAGTTGAAGACTTGATTTCAGAAGAACTTGGTCTTTGTGTTGTTGATGTGGTTAGTGCAGTTGAGCTTAATGATTCGATTAGAACTTTAATTAAAGATAAGGCAAAAAAAGAACTTGGCTTGAATGCAACTTTAAATGAGGTTGTTGACAAATCGATATTAGGCGGAGTTATTTTGCGCGTTAATGGTAAATGTATAGATGCGAGTATGAATACTCAATTAAACCGCGCACGTGCGGTTTTGAAGGCTAGTTAGGGGGTCATTTTTGTGGCAGAGATAACAGCAACAGAAATTGATAAGGCTTTGCGCTCACAGCTTGAGGCATTGAACATAAGCGTTGAGTCTAACGACATTGGCACCGTTATTCAAGTTGGTGACGGAATTGCGCGCGTAGACGGTCTTAGGGGTGCAATGGCAGGCGAGTTGCTTGAATTTACTTCAAGCGACGGTAAAACAGTTATGGGTCTTGCACAAAACTTAGAGGATGAAGAAGTTGGTGCAGTTTTGCTTGGTGATGTTTCATCGATTAAAGAAAATGACCAAGTAAAAACTACTGGACGCATTATGGAGGTGCCTGCTGGACCTGAGATGCTCGGAAGGGTTGTTAATCCTTTGGGTATGCCTATCGATGGCAAAGGTCCAATTAACGCGAGCGCAACTAGACCTGTTGAGTTTAAGGCTCCTGGCGTTATTTCACGTCAACCAGTTTGCGAGCCTGTCCAAACGGGAATTTTAGCAATTGACTCAATGATTCCAATTGGCAGAGGTCAGCGTGAACTTATTATTGGTGACCGTCAAACAGGTAAAACTGCTATCGCGATTGACGCTATAATCAATCAAAAAGACACAGACTTGATTTGTATCTATGTTGCAATCGGACAAAAAGCTTCGACTGTTGCAAGCGTTGTTGAAACACTTGAGCGCCACGGAGTCATGGAAAAGACAATTGTTGTTTCTGCTTCTGCTTCTGACTCAGCTCCTTTGCAATATATAGCTCCTATGGCAGGGGCAGCAATGGGCGAGCAATTTATATATAATGGCAAGGATGGCAAGCCTGCTTCAAAGGATAATCCAGGTCAAGCAGTTCTTATCATCTATGACGATTTGTCAAAGCAAGCAGTTGCTTATCGTCAAATGTCTTTAACGCTTCGTCGTCCTCCAGGGCGTGAGGCTTATCCGGGAGATGTTTTCTACTTGCATTCACGTTTGCTCGAGAGAGCTGTTAAGATGAGCGACGAGAACGGCGGTGGTTCAATGACAGCGTTGCCTATCATTGAGACGCAAGCTGGTGACGTTTCGGCTTATATTCCAACTAACGTCATCTCAATTACAGATGGGCAAATTTTCTTGCAAACTGACCTTTTCTTCCAAGGTCAGAGGCCTGCTGTTGATGTTGGAATTTCAGTTTCTCGTGTTGGAGGCGCTGCTCAAATTAAAGCTATGAAGCAAGTTGCAGGATCTTTGCGTTTGGACTTGGCTTCATATAGAGAACTTCAAGCATTTACTCAATTCGGTTCTGATTTGGACAAAGCAACTCAAGACCAATTGACTCGTGGATCTCATATGACTGAGATCTTGAAACAAGGAAGATATGTTCCTATGCCAGTTGCTGAGCAAGTTATGGTTATTTTTGCTGGTAATGAGGGCTTTTTGGACGACCTTCCATTGCAAGACGTAACACGTTTTGCAAGCGAGTTAAGAGAATATTTAAGAAATAATCACTCATCAATTCTAGACACGATCGTCTCTGAGAAAGTTTTGAGTGATGACACGAAAGAAAAGGCAAAAGCCGCAATTGATGATTTCAAGAAGACTTTTGCAATCAGCGAATAGGTAAGAGATTGGCTTTTAGTTAAGTGGCTAATTTACATGACATAGAACGCAGAATTCTATCTGTTTCATCGACTAAGCAGATAACACGAACGATGGAGATGGTTAGTGCTGCCAAAATTCGTGTTGCAACTTCACGCATGGAAAACGCTCTTCCATGGGCGCGTGCAGTTAACGACATGGCGATTTGTTCTGCTAAGTACACAACTGGCGAGACTCAGCCTCTTTTGCAAAGACATGAAGATGTCAAGCGTGTGTTAGTTTGCGTTATCGCTTCTGACAGAGGACTTGCAGGAGGGTTCAACACAAACATTTTAAGACGCGCTGAAAAACTTATAAATGCAAAGAAAGCTCAAGGTCTTGACGTTGAAGTTGTTGCTTGTGGCAAAAAAGCTGTTGGATATATGACTTATAGAGGCATAGATCCAGTGTTTAAGTTTATTGACACATCAGCAGATCCAACTTTAGAGCAAGCTGCAGTTTTATCTAAATATATAAGTGACGAATATACTAAAGACGAAAATCCCCTGGATGAGGTTTTTATCATTTTCAATCATGCAAAAAATGCAGCTGAGCAAACGCTTGTGTCTCAAATTGCTTTGCCTATAACAGAGGAAACTTATGACGAGTTGTTTAAAGGCATGCAAGATGATGTTTTTGAAAAATTTACTAAAGAAAACAAATTAAGAATAGATGAAGATAAGGAACATGAGGGTCCTTTGCATGGAGACGTTGAGTTTGAGCCTGATGCAGAAGAAGTTTTGAAGTTTTTGGCGAGAGCATACGTCCATAATTCAATTTATTACGCACTTCTAGACTCAGCTGCGGGCGAGCAAGGAGCTAGAAGGAATGCGATGAAAAGTGCAACTGATAATGCTAATGAGATGATAAGCACTCTAACGCGCGTTTACAACCGTGCGCGTCAAGGTGCAATCACAACAGAAATTAACGAAATTGTTGGCGGAGCCGCAGCATTGGAGGATTAATTTATGGCTGAGAAGACAAAGAAGGACACTAAAGGGACAGCAGGTCGCGTTGTTAGAATTGTTGGCGCTGTTGTTGACGTTGAGTTCCCAACAGAAGCTATGCCAGGAATCTATAATGCGCTTAGCGTTGATGGGGAAACTCCAGCAGGAGAATTTCACACAATTCTAGAAGTTCAAACTCACCTTCCAGGCGATTTGGTAAGATGCGTTGCTATGACATCAACCGATGGAATGATGCGTGGAATGGAAGCTATCGACACTGGCAGCCCAATTAAGATGCCTGTTGGAAAGTCAACTTTAGGTAGAATTTGGAACGTTTTAGGCGAGGCGGTCGATGGCAAGGAATTGCCTAGTGACGTTGAGTGGGCTCCTATTCATCACGCTGCTCCTTCTTTTGACACGCTAACAACAACAACAGAGATTTTTGAAACTGGCATTAAGGTTATAGACCTTGTTGAGCCTTATGTTAAAGGTGGAAAGACTGGTCTATTCGGTGGTGCAGGCGTTGGAAAAACGGTTTGCATCCAAGAGTTGATCAACAACCTTGCTCAAGAACATGGCGGAACTTCCGTGTTCACGGGAGTTGGTGAGAGAACTCGTGAGGGAACCGACCTTTACTTGGAGATGAGCGAGTCTGGTGTTATTGAGAAAACTTGCCTTGTTTATGGGCAGATGAATGAGCCGCCGGGAGCTCGTCTTCGTGTTGGTCTAGCGGGACTTACGGAAGCTGAGTATTTCCGCGATCAAGGACAAGACGTTTTGCTCTTTATCGATAACATTTTTAGATTCACACAAGCAGGTTCTGAGGTCTCGGCACTTTTAGGTCGTATGCCATCTGCTGTTGGTTATCAACCAACTCTTGCAACTGAGATGGGCGATTTGCAAGAGAGGATCACTTCAACAACAACAGGTTCGATCACATCTGTTCAAGCAGTTTACGTTCCTGCTGACGACTTGACTGACCCAGCTCCTGCAACAACATTTACTCACTTAGATGCGAAGACTGTTTTGTCTCGTGGCATTGCTGAGCTTGGCATTTATCCAGCTGTTGATCCTTTGGAGTCATCATCAAGAGCGCTTGATCCTGAAATTGTTGGTCAAGAGCATTATGACGTTGCAGTTGGCGTTCAACAAATTTTGCAAGAATATAAAGACTTGCAAGACATCATCGCCATTCTTGGTATGGATGAGTTGTCAGAAGATCAAAAATTGACAGTTAATCGTGCTAGAAAAGTTCAAAAATTCTTAGGACAGCCTTTCCATGTTGCAGAAGTCTTCACTGGAAATCCAGGAAAATATGTAAAGGTCGAGGACACTGTTAGATCCTTTAAAGATATTTTGGATGGGAAATGTGACCATATCCCTGAGCAATGCTTTGTTTATAAGGGATCAATCGATGATGTTTATGCTGAATATGAGAAGATGGAAGGCAAGGAAGGCTAGAACTTATGGCGCAGCCAACCATTCATGTGACAGTTAACGTCCCCAATCGCCAACTTTTCGAAGGAGACGTTTATTATGCGAGTGTTCCTGGCAAAGAAGGTCAATTTGGTGTTTTGCCTGGGCATGAGTTAATTATGTCTTTAACAAAAAAGGGTGGCGTTTGCACTCTATATCTAGATGAAGCAAGAAATGAGAAGTTCGAAATTTTGGTCTATGACGGAATCGCTCAAGTTATTGATGACAATTTAAGCATTTTAGCAGGGCTTGGAAAGATAACTGAGAGAATTCATTTAGATGAGATGCAACAGAGACTTGAATCTCAAAAAACTCTCGTTTCAGATCTTGAAGGAAAAGCTCAATTAGACGAGGTTGATGGCCAATTGAGAAGTGAGTTAGAGCAAGCTAAACGCAGGCTTGATTGGTATCAAATTCAAGTTGATTGGGCGTCTAAATAAGTTTAAATTTACTCAAAGGATGGTTAAATATAGATGCTTGAGAGCGTTGATCTAAAAGAAAAGCATATAGAAAAACATGAGTATAAGGCGTTGCGAAAGGAGTTGTCGCAGCGTCTTATTATGTTGCAACAAGAAGCTATTAAATGTGGCGCTGGCATGGTCGTGCTATTTGAAGGATGGGATGCAGCTGGAAAAGGGTCTAGAATTTCCGATCTTCTTTACTTTTTGGATGCAAGGGCAACTAAGGTGCATGTTCCGCACGATGTTAACTTCTCAGAACAAAAGGAAATTTCGAAGCTAAAGAGTGGCGTTTCGGGGATGCATCCTTTCATGAAGGAGTATTGGGAAGAGCTTGGTGAGAGAGGAAATATAACTTTCTTTGATCAAGGATGGTACACAAAGGCAACGCAACTCTCCCTCTTAAAAAAGAAGGGATTGAGCTCAAAAGAATTAGATTCCTACATAGCATCAATAAAAGATTTTGAGCGCCAATTAACAAAAGATGGATATTGCCTAGTTAAGTTTTTCCTTCATATTTCGCAAAATACTCAATCGAAGCGCCTTCGTGACCTAGAGATAGATCCTGCTACTGCTTGGCGCGTTGATAAGAAAAAATTAAATATAACTAAATATTACAATCAAGCTTATAGGTCGTATGACAAGTTGCTCGAGAGTTCAAACTTTGATTTTGCACCCTGGACTTTGGTTGCGGCAGAGGATGAAAGAGCGACTAATTTAAAGGTTATTCAAACGCTTGTCGATTCATTAGAATCAATGATTGAAAGAAAGCAAAGCGAAGAGCATTCTGAGTCACTTGTTGTTGTTAAAGAAGATGCTACTCCTCTTGAAATCGCAAAAGCTCAAAGTGCCTTTTCTCCACCCTCAACTAAATTTAAGCTCAGCGACAACGAGTTAAAAGTTGAAAATATAAAGCACGACTTGAAGTTGGATCAAAAGGAATATAAAAACAAGTTAAAGAAGTTGCAAAAGGAAATTTTTGAGCTTGAAAACATTATGTTTCAAAATAGAATTCCTATGATTGTGATGTATGAGGGCTGGGACGCTGCTGGCAAAGGTGGCGCGATCAAGAGATTAGCTCAATCTTTGGATGCGCGATCTTATTCAATAATCCCTTCCCCTGCTCCAACTAAAGAGGAGCTGGCTCATCCTCACCTATGGAGATATTGGACTCGTCTTCCAAAGGCTGGTCATGTTGGGATTTTTGATAGAAGTTGGTATGGGCGTGTCTTGGTTGAGCGCGTTGAAGAAATCACTAGACCCGAGGCGTGGGCTAGAGGTTATGATGAAATTAACGAATTCGAACGGGATTTAATCGATTGGGGTGCGATTTTAATAAAGTTTTGGGTTAATGTTTCTCAAGAAGAACAACTTAACAGGTTCAAGGCTAGAGAACAAGATCCAAAAAAGCAATGGAAAATAACTGAAGAAGATTGGCGAAACAGAAATAAGTATGAGCAATATAAGGCTGCTATTGACGATATGTTTAGGCTAACTTCCACAGACTTAGCCCCTTGGACGATCCTTGAAAGTGACGATAAGCTTTATGCGCGCATTAAGTCTCTAGAGATTATAAAGTCACATTTATTAAAAAGATTAGATGGCTGCGCACGCAAAAAATAAATCCAAAAAAAGAAATGGTTGGCGAATAGTTTTTTGGATTGCTCTGCTAATCTTCATAATTTGCGCATCTGTTTTAGGATATCTTCTTTGGACTTATTGGGACGCTCAAAAACAATATGACGATCTTAAAGTTAATGTGTCTATCGGCTCAACTTTGAGTGACATGACTGTTGATTGGGATGCGCTAAGTGAGAAAAACCCGGACATTTGCGGGTGGATTTATGTGCCCGACACTCCAATTTCATATCCAATTTGTTGGAAAGAGGGCAATGATTCTTATTATCTTTATCATAATTTCAATCATCGCTCAACTTCATTTGGCGCGGAATATGGTTGTATTTTTTTGTCAGGGAACAACAAAAAAGATTGGTCTGATAACTCGAATTTAATTTATGGGCACAACATGTTAAATGGAACGATGTTTTCTCTTTTTAGTGCCAATCAAGGAAATTCTCAATGGTTTAATTCTCATAGAACGATCTATATATTAACCCCGCAAGGCAATTATAAACTCAACACTTATGCTCAAAATAAAGTCCCTGCATACACAACAGATATTGTCTACACTTCCTTTCCAAATCAAGAAGAAATAGCAAAGTATGTTGATGCGAGAAAAGCGGCAAGTTTGGTCGAGGCTAATCCTGCTGGGAAGGAATCGTCTAAGGTCGATAAGCTTTTCACGTTTTCAACGTGTTCTAGTCCAGACGACTATAACAGAATTTTGATGTTGGCTGAAAAGGAAGAATTTGTTGAGGCGGGAGGCAAGTCTTCAACAAGCGTTGACTCAAATGATGTTCAAGTTATCCAAGACGACGCTCAAGCGCGTCAAAATTAGTTTTATAATCTCTTAACGAAGAAAATTTAATACATTTATAAATTAAGGAGAAGCCTCATCTTATGAAATATATGACTACAGCTGAAATACGAGAAGCCTACCTTTCTTTCTTTGAGAAAAAGGGGTGCAAACGCATGCCTTCAAGTTCTCTTGTCCCAGATGACCCTTCTCTTCTTTTGACTAGCGCAGGAATGGTTCAATTCAAACCTTATTTTCTTCAACAAAAACATCTCGATGATAAATATATAGGTGCAACCACGTCTCAAAAATGCGTTAGAACTAATGACATCGACATAATTGGCACGACAGGTCGTCATCTCTCCTTCTTTGAGATGCTAGGCAACTTTGCGTTCGGTAAATATTTCAAGGACGAGATGTGTGCTTGGGCTCTTGAGTTTTGCCTAGAAGTTTTGGAATTACCAAAAGAAAAACTTTATTTCACGGTCTTTGAGGACGACGATGAGACTTTTGACAAATGGATTGAGTTAGGCGTTGACCCTTCCCATGTTTCTAGGTTGGGAGCAGATGACAATTTTTGGAGAGCAGGGCCAACGGGTCCATGTGGTCCTTGTTCAGAAATATATTTTGACAAAGGACCAGAGTTTGGGTGTGGAAGTCCTGATTGCAAACCTGGGTGTGATTGCGATCGCTATGTTGAATTTTGGAATTGCGTCTTTACTCAATTTGACGCCCAAGAGGATGGTTCAATGCCTGAGCTTCCTTTTAAAAACATAGACACAGGAATGGGGCTTGAGAGAATGGCCGCCATTATGCAAGGTGTGACTTCCAATTACGAGACGGATGTTTTAAGAAGCTTAGTTGGAGTTGGAGAGAGGCTTGCCAAAGTTGAGTATGGCAAAGACGAGGACGTGGATTTGGCGCTTCGAATAATGGCAGACCACACTCGTGCTGTAACTTTTATGCTTGCAGATGGAATTTTGCCTTCAAATGAGGGGAGAGGATATGTCCTTAGGAGATTGCTTAGAAGGGCAATCATGAAAGGCAATCATATCGGAATTACTGGTGAGTTTATAAACGAGTTTGTCGATGAAATTGTTAATTTGATGGGCAATGTTTATCCTGAGATCATAGAAAACCGTGAACTAATAAGAAAATTGATCATTAGCGAGGAGAAGAGATTCGGAGCAACCTTGCATTCCGGCAAGACTTTTGTTATGGAAGAAATTTCAAAGCTTGAGGGCGGCGTTTTGTCTGGGGAAGTTGCTTTTAAATTGCATGACACTTATGGTTTTCCTCTTGAGGTCACTTGCGACATTTGCGCGGAGAATAATATTAAAGTTGACATTGATGGCTTTAATGTCGAGATGGAAAAGCAAAAAGAGCGCGCTAGGCTAGCTGGAGAAAGTGATGCTGAGGCTGCTTGGTCAACATATGGAGGGGTCTTTGCCAAGATTTTAGACAAAAATGGTAAGACAAAATTTGTTGGCTATGACTCTTTAGAATCAAAAGGGCGCGTAATTTCCTTGGTTAGGCATGGTTCTGAAGTTGAAAG
>CAVAIA010000072.1:0-12272 GCA_963588595.1 bacterium
GTTGCCGCACAACAGTTTTCAAGACTGCCGCCTTCAACCGCTCGGCCACTCCTCCGCGTCCGCTTATTTAGGATAACACATTTATTCGAAAAGTGGTGCCAGACTTAAATTAAAATGAAGATATGAAAGATCAATCAAAGCAACCTCTCCTTCCTGTCTACCTGCTTGTTGGTGACGACGAGCAAAAAAAAGAGGTATTGGAAAAAAGGATGAAGAGGCGCTTTTTAGATTTGGGCGATCCAGCCCTTAACACCGACGTTTTTTCTTCAGAAAACTTGGATGTCCAAGCTGTTTTAAATGCTTGTCAAACGATTCCTTTTGCTTGTGAGAAGCGCCTTGTTGTCTTAAGAGACGTTGATGCTCTTAAAAACGACGAACAAGCAAAAATTGCAAGTTATTTGCTAAACCCGTGCGAGACGGCCGTTTTGTTTTTGACTGCAAAAAAACTCGCTAAAAACACTAAACTTTTCAAGTCGATTGAGGCAATTTCAAAAACTTGCATCGTCCTTTGCGACTCTCCTAAAAAATATGAGTTCAAAAAATATATAAACGAGGTTGCTAAATCTAAAGGAATTGCTTTTGAGCAAGACGCATCTCAAAGGTTGCTGGAGCTAGTCGGTGATGACACAGTTGCAATCAACACCGAGATAGAAAAGATAGCAAATGAAAATCTTGGGAATGGAAAAATTTCAGTCGCCGAAGTGGAGGAGTTGGTGGCGAACAATGCTGAGGTAAAACCGTGGACGGTTGTTGACGCTTTTGCATCAAAAGACCTGGCAAGTGTTTTAAACCTTCTTCCGCAAGTAAAGAAATCAACGCCGATATCAATTCTTATTATGTGCGTTGCACGAGCAAGAGAGCTTATGTGTGCAAAGGAATGTTTGGCGATCGCTTCGCAAAACGCATCCGAGGCAACGAAGATGATAGCAACAGAGCTTGGGTTTTCTCCCGCTTTGTCATGGAGAGTTAAAAATCATGCTTTGTGGTCAAAAAAATGGAGCGTTTCAGAATTAAAAAATTGCGTGTCATCTTCATTGGAAGCGGAAAAACAAATGAAAAGCGGCGATGATCAAATCGCCGCTCTAAATTCGTGGTTCTTAGAAGTCTTGAGTTAAAACTCCTAAGAAGTAAGTTCAAAAAAAGAACTATTCTGCAGGAGCTTCTTCCTCTTTTTTCTCTTCTGCTTGAGGTTGCTCTTCTTTAGCTGGTTCCTCATTGCTTGCAGCCTCTTGCGTTGCTTCACCAGCTTCGCCTTCTGCTGCAGCTGCCTCTGCTTCGGCTTTAGCAGCCTCTTCTTCAGCCTTCTTAGCAGCAGCTTCCTCTTTAGCTTTGCGCTTGTTAGCTGCGTCCTCGAGTTTTTTGTGTTCAGCTCTTCTCTTGTCCTTCTCTTTTTGAGCCTTCTTCATCGCCTCTTCGCGCTTTTTCTTCGCTTCAGCTTTCTTGTTTCCTGTCTTCTTTGGGGCAGCGCCTTTGGTGGGCTTGTAAGCCTCTCTGTCCTTGTCTGTGACAACAGTGTTAGCGAGCTTCATGATTCCGCTTTTTCTGTTCGCAGCTTGGTTCTTTTTGATAACCCCTTTGCTAACAGCTTTGTCCATAAGTCTGCATGCTGCCAAGGCTGCTGCATAAGCGTCTGCGCCATTTCCTGCAGCAACAGCATCTTTGACTTTGCGAGTTGCCGTTTTAAGCTCGCTTTTAATCGCGCGATTTCTCATGCGCGACTTTTCATTAGTGATAATTCTTTTCTTTTGTGACTTAATGTTTGCCATCTGTTTTCGTTCCTTTCATAAAGTAAAACACTAATAACTAATATTCAATTTTTCAGTTGGGTGGAAAAAATAAAAGACACTAATAAAAGGCAGATTTTAACAAACGCTTTAATTTGTTAAATTTTAAGCTCAGGATTTTGCTTAAATGCCTCAGTGTCGATTACCTTTTGCAGCCCGTCTGCGGTTGTGATAAATCACTAATCGCCATCACTGATGTATTTATTGTATCATAAGTCAAGCGTTTAATTTAAAAGAGAGAACTTAGGTGACAATTAATCAAGACCACATACGAAATTTTTCAATAATTGCCCACATAGATCATGGTAAATCCACGCTTTCCGACCGCATTTTGGAGCAAACGGGAACTGTTTTGGCAAGAGACATGGAAGACCAACTTTTGGATCAAATGGACATAGAGCGAGAGCGCGGAATTACGATTAAAAGCCAAGCGGTTAGAGTTGCTTATAAAGCTGAGGATGGCGAGGAGTATCAACTCAATTTGATAGACACTCCAGGTCACGTCGATTTCACATATGAAGTTTCAAGGTCTTTGGCTGCTTGCGAAGGCGCCGTTCTTGTTGTGGATGCAACCCAAGGCGTTGAAGCTCAAACAGTTGCAAATGCTATGCTTGCGATGAATGCGAACCTTGAAGTCATCCCCGTTATCAACAAAATTGACCTTCCTGCGGCAGATCCTGAGAGGGTCAAGTCTCAAATTGAAGACACTCTTGCAATTCCTGCAGACGATGCTGTTTTGGCGTCAGGCAAAACTGGGGAGGGTATCTCAGATTTGCTTGAATCTGTTGTCTATAACGTCTCTCCTCCAAATGGAGATCCAAAGGCTCCTCTTCGTGCATTGATTTTTGACAGCTATTTTGACGCCTATCGAGGCGTTGTTGCGCTCGTTAAAGTCCAAGATGGAGTTTTAAAATCAGGTGATGAAATCATAATGCTCGCAACTAAGACGAACGCGCTCGTTGAGGAGTTGGGCGCAAGGCACCCTGTTGAGGATCCATTGCCAGAGCTTAAGACAGGCGAAGTTGGTTATGTTGTTACAGGTTTAAAAGACGTCAATCAAGTTAAGGTAGGAGACACGATTGCAAGCAAAGACTTTAAAGAAGTTGAGGCGCTTCCAGGCTATCGCGAAGCAAAACCGATGGTCTTTACTGGCATTTTTCCGATTGACGGAGACCAATACGAGCCCTTGAAGGAGGCTCTTGAAAAAGTTGCTTTAAATGACCCAGCGCTCGTTTGGGAGCCGGAAACAAGCAAGGCGTTGGGTTTTGGATTTAGAGTTGGATTTTTGGGGCTCCTTCACATGGAAGTTATAAAGGAGAGGCTTGAAAGAGAGTTTTCGCTTGACTTGCTTGCAACTGCGCCGAGCGTTGAGTATCACATTTATAAAAGAGGGGTTACCAGCGGACCTGGAAGCGACGGCGAGCCGCTTGTTGTGACGTCTCCTCAAGAAATGCCCGACGCTGGGGAAATTGAGCGAATTGAGGAGCCTTATCTCGATGCAAAAATTTTAATCCCTCCAGATTATGTTGGAGCTGTTATGGATTTGGCTGTTGAGCGTCGCGGAAATTTTAGGACGATGAACTATTTGAGTTCAACAACTGTTGAGATGCTTTGGGACATCCCTCTTTCCGAGCTCATCTTAGACTTTTTTGACAAATTGAAGAGCCACACCAAAGGTTACGCTTCTCTCGATTATGAATATGCTGGATATAGAAAATCGAACATGGTCAAGCTAGACATTTTGCTCTCGGGAGAGCCAATCGACGCGTTGTCTTTTATCGTTCACAAGGATAAAGCGTATGACAGAGGCAAAAATTTGTGTGAGAAGTTAAAGGAGATAATTCCAAGGCAACTTTTTGAGGTTCCAATTCAAGCAGCAATTGGTGGGCGAGTTTTGGCAAGACAAACTGTCAAAGCGAGAAGAAAAGATGTTCTAGCTAAGTGTTATGGTGGTGACATAACAAGAAAGAGAAAATTGTTGGAAAAGCAAAAGCAAGGTAAGAAGCGGATGAAGGCGATAGGAAACGTTGAGGTGCCTCAAGAAGCTTTCATGGCAATTTTGAAGGTTGACTAATTAGAATCCAGACAAGTTGAAAAGAGAAAGAAAAATAACAAAAGCTGTTCTAAAGCGCTCTTTTAATGCTGCTTACCCTATAATGCTCGGATATGTCGCTATAGGGATTCCATGCGGGATTTTGTCAGCTTCCGTTGGGATGAATTGGTTGCAAGTGCTTCTATTTTCAATTTTTTTCTATTCTGGAGCTGGACAATTCATGATCCCAAACATGTATCTTGCAGGGTCTGACTTAATCTCCATAATAGGAAGCGTTTCTTTTGTTAACACTCGTCAAATGCTCTATTCTGCCTCTTTGGCTCCGCATTGCAAAAAGTGCGGAAAAAGAAAATTGTTTTGGTATATGGCAACTGTCACCGATGAGACTTATGGAATATCAATTTCTAACTTTAAAAAGGGCAATTGGAGCATAGAGAACGCAATTTTCTTAAATGAATTTTCTCATGCTTCATGGACGATCGCTTGTGTTTTTGGCGTTTTTATAGGGTCGTTAGTAAACATTCCTCTCGAGATTGCCTCATTCGCTATGACTTGCATGTTTATATATCTTGCAACGACTGCGCTTGACTCCAAGCCTGCTTTTGTTGCAGCTGGAGTTGCTATTGTGAGCGTTGTCGCCCTTAAAAGCTTCGGAATTGGCAGCGCATCGATTTTCTTTGCTGCAATTATCGGGGTCTTCTTCGGCTTTCTCTCAACATTGCATCTTCAAGGAGGGAGAAAAGATAAATGAGTTGGACGGAGTTTGCAATAATCTTTTCAACAACCTTAGCTGCTATGGTGGTTTGCCGAGTTTTGCCTGCGTTCGTTTTAAAAGGCAAGCAATTGTCTCAAAATTTGCAAACGGCTCTAAATTTAATTCCACCCGCCGCGTTTGCAGCGCTAGTCGCCAATGATATCTTTACTCCAGGGATGTTTGATGCGGGGTTTTGGCCAAGCGCAATTCCCTTGGTCGCTTGTCTTTGTGTTATCGTAATCGCAAAGAAAACAAAATCTATTATTATTTGTTGCCTTGCTGGAATAGGCATCTACGCGTTGCTGCTATGGACAACGTCTTCCTTTATGCCTTTTTAATCCACTTTCGTTCTCAACAAATCTTGCGCTTGACCTATTTTTTCGCAAATGTCCGTTGCAAGTGCTCCTCGAATTCCGAAGTCCTTGCCTGCGATATATCCTGCAACGGCGTGAACCTCGACAGCGCAAGCGCAATTTCCTGCCACCTCATTTATGGTCTTTGGTTTGTTTTGCGCAATCATCCCAGCAATAGTCCCCGCTAAAACATCCCCGGTTCCTGAAGTTGCTAAAACTCCATTTCCCCCCGTTGGTTCTAAGCAAAGTTCTTTTGTGATGATAAGGGTTTCAACCCCTTTGGCAACAACAACTAAATTGAGCTTTTTAAATTTTCTTAAGTGCTGTTGAACCATTTGCTTGATTATTATGTTCGATAAACGATTGAAGTCAATGTCGCAATTATCGTTCAAGAAGCGCTTAAGTTCCCCTCTATGAGGCGTGATTATTATAGGTGCTGTTCTTTTCTTAAAAGTCTTCGCTCCTCTTTTCTTCAACAATTTTGAGAATGTTTCAATTCCATCTGCGTCGATAATAACAGGAGTGTCTATTTTTAATATGCTTTCTAGCAACTCAGTGAGGTCCGTTTCCTTCCCAACTCCAGGGCCAAACAATATTGCATCTTGATTTTTAAACTTTGGTTCAAGTTTTGCGCTCTTCTTAATAAACCCATTCTTGTTAGATTTAAGCGGTGATACAACGATGGAAGGCAAATTTGTTTGGCATGTTTTAACGATTTTATCGGGGACGCAAAGAGAGACGAATCCAGCTCCTGAGCGAGCCGCGCTCTTTGCAGCCATCATAGCAGCGCCAGGGTAGGAAGACGATCCTGCGACGACGCAAACTTTGCCCCTTGAAAATTTGTGAACATTATCATCTAAGTTTGGCAACGCACCTAAGAATTGCGTTGGAAACATGCTTGCTTGAAACATCTGTCTTTTACCTCCAAAAAATGAAGCCTATTCCTGCTTTTTGGGTATATTATTATTAGAACACAAACTAATATTAATAATTTGTTGAGTTTTTTAAAGAGAGGCTAAAATGGAAAAAGCAAGGCGTGATTTAAAAAGTGTTTCGGCGATCATTATTATAATTGCTATCGCCGATTTGGTTTCGGCGATTATGTCAGTCGCCTCCCCTAGCGGGTCTGCAACCTATCAGCATTTTATTAATGACTCAGGATTCACCGCCGATCAAGCGACAGCTGCTGTAGCAACGGTGATTTGTGTTGCTATAATCCTTTTTTTATTAGAATTATTTGTCGGCTTAAAAGGGATTATTGTTGCTAACGGGGGTAAGAAAAGCAAACTAGCGACAGTTGTTGTCGTCTTTAGCATTATATGTTTGGTTATAGAAGCGTGCAATTCGGTTTATCTAATTGCGGTTGGAACAACAAACATCTTAGGCTCGAGAATAATTGTTCAAGTTTGCGCACTTTCGCTATTTATTTACTACATTGTTATAACTAATAAAGTTATTGCGATGCGCTCTCAAAGAATTTAGTTGCCTAATTCAAAATTCAAAGTGTATATATTAAATAATGGAGGATAAATGTCTAGAAAGCCAGTTATAGCGGGTAATTGGAAGATGAATAACAACTATGCTGAGGCTGTTGTTCTCACTCAAGAAATTTCAAACCTTTTTGATAGAGATCTATCAGACAACGTAGACGTTATAATTTGCCCGCCTGCAGTTGATCTTAAGGGCGTTAAAGGTGTTCTTGAGTTTGATAAACGAAAGATTTATGTTGGAGCTCAAAATTGCTATTTTGAAAAATCAGGCGCATTCACAGGCGAAGTTTCAATTTCTATGATATCGGACGCTGGAGCCGATTTTTGCATAGTTGGTCATAGCGAAAGGCGTGATATTTTCGGAGAGACCAACGATCTTATAAATGATAAAGTTCGAGCTCTTGTGTCCTATGAGGCGAAGAGGATGACACCAATTCTTTGCGTTGGCGAGTCTTTGAATGTGCGAGAACAAGGTGATTATATCGATTTTGTTAATAAGCAAATAAATGCTGGTCTTGCGGGAGTTGATATATTCAATTCTGATCAATTGATAGTTGCCTATGAGCCAATTTGGGCGATCGGAACTGGAAGGACTGCAACTCCTGAGCAAGCGCAAGAGGTATGCGCCGCAATTCGCTCAACTCTCAAAGATCTTTATGGAGAGTCGTTAGCTAACGAGATTAGAGTTCTCTATGGAGGGTCTATGAACGAGGGCAATGTTGAGATGTTGCTTGCTAAAGAAGACATCGATGGCGGGCTAATAGGTGGTGCGTCCTTGAAAGCGAACTCGTTTGTTGAGCTTGTGAAAGCGGCAAAAAAATGCAAGGCTTAGATAAAAGCGCTTTAAGCCTTCCAGCGTGTCTTATCATAATGGACGGCTTCGGTCTTCGTGAAAAGACCGACGATAATGCAATAGCACAAGCAAAAACCCCTAATCTAGACTTCCTTTTTGAGAATTTTTCCAATGTCAAGTTAGAGGCGAGCGGGGAGCCCGTTGGTCTTCCTGATGGGCAAATTGGTAATAGCGAGGTTGGGCATTTAAACATTGGAGCGGGGAGAATTGTTGCCCAAGAGCTAACAAGGATCAATCATGCTTGCGAGGATGGAAGCATTTCTAAAAATCCAATTCTTTGCAAAGCGTTTGAGAATGCTAGCAATAACGACTCAACTCTTCACTTTATGGGGCTTTTGAGCGATGGAGGAGTCCATTCTTCTATAGATCATCTCTTTGCGCTGATCGATGGTGCAATTTCAAATGGAGTGAAGAGGATTCGTGTTCACGCTTTTTTGGATGGCAGGGATGTTGGACCGACGACTGGCGTTAATTATGTTGAACAAACTGAGGAGAAGTTTACTAATGTAAGGCAACAACACTCTGGTGTTGACATAGCGTTTTCCTCGATTAGTGGCAGATATTATGCTATGGATCGAGACAACCGTTGGGAGAGGGTTGAGAAAGCCTATTCTTCGATAGTTGAGGGAGAAAACTTAGTTTTAGACAAGACGCCTAAAGAATATGTTGAGCATTCTTATGAAGAGGGCGTGACCGACGAGTTCGTTGTGCCAGCCGCCTTTGATAAAAATGGAATAAGCGAGGGAGACTCCGTTGTTTTCTTTAACTTCCGCCCTGATAGGGCACGCGAATTAACGCGAGCTATTGCTCTTGATGAGTGTGGCGGATTTGATAGAAAGAAAGTTAACGACCTTTTTTACGTTTGTTTGACGCAATATGATGAGACATTCAATTTGCCTATTGCGTTTGAAAAGTCGTTTCCTGAAAATGTTTTAGCTGATGTTATAAGTGAGGCTGGGCTCACTCAACTTCACATTGCGGAGACTGAAAAATATGCTCATGTGACTTTCTTTTTTAATGGAGGAGTTGAGGAAGAGAAAAAGGGCGAGAAGCGAGTTTTAATTCCTTCGCCCAAAGTTGCAACCTATGATTTGAAACCAGAGATGAGCGAGCCGGAGGTTGCAAATGAGTTAGTTGCAGCAATTAACAACGACGAGGCAGATTTCTATATCGTTAATTTTGCTAATTGTGATATGGTTGGTCACACTGGCGTTCTTGAAGCTGCGATTAAAGCAGTTGAAGCGGTTGATGACGGAGTCGGAAAAGTTCTTAGCGCGATTGAGAAGAAAAAGGGCTTTGCGCTTGTTACTGCAGATCATGGAAACGCTGATCAAATGGTTGCTGATGATGGGCAACCTCACACAGCGCACACAACAAGGCAAGTTCCTTTAATTCTTTGCGACTATAGTGGTAAAAATAGAGCTTTTAAAGATGGGAACAAAGTTGGTGCGCTTTGCGACATTTCCCCAACGCTTTTAGCTCTTTCTGGGCTTGAGGTTCCGCATGAGATGACTGGTGAAGTCTTGTGCTAGTATGCTTGTTGCTTCTTCTGTAGATTTGATATTTAAGAAACAACAGAAATAAATTGCTCGAGAGTGTAGCTCCCGTTGATTCTGACACGAGGTAGTGCTAACAAATCATCACCTTTTCTAACTTGGCGATTTTCTGTAGTAAAAGCACATTTAACTCCTGCAGCTGATAATGCACTTTTTGCTGTGTCATTATAATCCCCAAACGGGTATGCATAAGCAATTTCATTACCAAGCATTTCTTTCGCTCTTTCTTGGTCAGCAACGATAGTTTCATAACTACTTTTATGAATGATCCCTCCGTGACCAATGCCGCTGCCTGCATGATGCATGGCATATGAGTGCGACTGATACTGAACAAATTTACCAGGGTGGCTCAAAACTTTTTCTTTCGCATCGCTGTCGTCGCAAATTATGAAGGATGTAGCTGGAATTTCGAGTTCTTCAAGGATAGATACCCCAGTATCTAAGAATTGAGGCATGCCATCGTCAAAAGTCAGAATCACGCTGTTGTTTGGTAATGTTTTTGAACCTTCGACGAAAGCTATGAGTTCTTCGTATGAAGGATAATAAAAGTTGTTAGCTTTTAGCCACTCCATCTCCTGCTTGAATTTAGATCCCTCGATCCAGTTGTTGTCTAGTTGAGAAGGCTGATTGCTCGAGTCATATACATAATGGTACATGCATACGGGAATAGTTTTTGCATTTCCTTTTTCGAAAGAATCAACGACTTTAACGCTGCGTGTAGCTTTTGCGAATTGACCAGATTTATTTGTTGCAGTGTAAGTTATCTCATATGTTCCCGGCTTTGATGTGTCAACGTATCCGCTGGCCTTTATATTGTCAATATTTTCTTTGTTTGAAGCATCAATTGCGTGACAACCCGATTCGAGATAGGATTCTCCCTTTATGACGAGGGTGTTTTTGTCTCCAAAAAGGGTAATAACTATATTTTCTGTTTCCTGAGAGTCCTCGTTTATTTTTGTATCAAAGTCAATATTTGAATTACTGAGGACGCTCGAGTCGTTTATTCCTGATATTTTGGTTATTACTGCGATTCCTGCTGCAAAGATAATACAAAAAAATATAGCAAGAGCAAATGCTATTCGACGCCCTTTTCGAGACTCTGGCTCATTGAATGTTTGTGAATTTTTCTCATATTTTGATCGAGGCATCTGTATATTTTATCATCCAGAGAAAGAAAGAGGCAGATAGTGTTAGAATCTTAAAAAAATCTTTTTTGTGAAAGGATACAGTGCGAAACGATTTAACACGTTTTAGCGTGGCGATTCAAAAAGAGTTGCTAGACGAGCTTGACTATCTTGCTGAAAAAAGAGGCAAAGATGTTAACAGATCGGAGCTTATCCGAGATTTGGTTCGAGACGCAATAGAGAAAGACAAGCTCGACTCTCCTAAGGTGAACGTGATTGGAACGCTAACTATAATGTATAACCATCACTCTAGCGACTTAACAGATCGTCTTCATGACATTCAACACGATTTTTGTCCTAACATCATCTCAACAACGCACGTCCATGTTGATGCACACACGTGTCTTGAGGTTATCATCTTGAAAGGAGAAAATGAAATCGTTCAAATGATTTCGAATCGAATTTTAGGGACTAAGGGCGTTAGACATGGAAAATTGGTTGTGACGAGCGTCGAGCAATAAAGAGGATTAAAAGATGCGTGATGAAAAAATAATGATGGGTCATGGTAGCGGCGGGATGATGATGAAACGCCTGATAGAGGATATATTCTTCGAATGCTACTCATCGGAAGAGTTGAAGAGTGGAGACGATGCGGCTGTTTTAAATTTAGACGTTGAAGCTAAAAAGTTTGGGTTTAATGATGGTTATCATGTTTCCTACTCAACTGATTCTTTCGTTGTGACACCGAGATTTTTTCCTGGAGGAGACATAGGACGTCTTGCTATATGCGGAACTGTTAACGATGTTTCGACCGCAGGAGCTGTCCCGATTGCAATTTCTGTCTCTTTTATAATCGAGGAGGGATTCTTGATAGACGAGTTGAGGAAGATTTGTTTGTCTATACAACAAACGGCGAAAGAGGCTAATGTCAAGGTTGTGACAGGAGACACGAAAGTCGTTGATAAGGGCAAATGTGATGGAATTTTCATCAACACTTCAGGAATTGGAATATGCCCCAAATCAAGGGTTTTGGCATCCAAAAAAATAAAGGCTGGAGATGTTGTTATGCTAACAGGTTCAATTGGTGATCATGGAATTGCCATTTTGTCTCAAAGAAAGGCTCTCGATTTCATAACGGAAGTTAAAAGTGATGCGGCGCCGCTAAATTCTTTGGTTCAAGACATAATAGCAGCTTCTCCAAATGTAGTTTGCTTTAGGGACCCAACGCGAGGCGGAATTGCATCAACATTAAACGAATTTGCTGAGGCGGCAAGTGTTTCTATTTTGATAGAGGAAGACAAATTGCCAATAAAAGAAGAGGTTAGGGGCGCTTGCGAGATGTTGGGGCTAGACGTTTGCCAAGTTGCGAATGAAGGAAAGTTTGTGGTTATTTTGCCAAAGGATGAGGCTGAGGATGCATTGAGAGCAGCTAGAGCGAATAAATATGGCGTGGATGCGGCAATAATAGGGGAGGTCGTTGCATCCAATCCCTACGTTGGCAATAAGGTTTATGTTAAGACACCTTATTTGACGACGAGAATTCTTGACATGCTTGTTTCAGAGCAATTGCCGCGCATTTGTTAAAATTATAAATAGGGCATTCGTTTTGAGGGTTCATTTTGCGATGGACCAACGCCTATTACTAAGGAGTCCTATATTATTTGTGGATTAGGAATTCGTCTCCGGCTTGGGTTTACACCTTACCGCTGCTCGAAAAGCTGTGAAGCATTTTGCGGACACCATCTTTTTTAAAAGATGAGTTCATCCTTACCTCAGGGCGAATGCTTTTCTTAATGCTTAGGTGTTAAAATTAATACCAACTTATATTTTTAGAGAGAGGGGAATTTTATGGAAGCACTAAATGATTGGCTAATTCAAGTAACTGGTGATTTTGACACCTGGATGTATACCTACGTTCTTTTGATTTTGCTCGTTGCTGTTGGAATTTACTTTTCAATTCGAACACGTTTTGTTCAAATTAGGTATATAGGTGACATGTTTAGGCAAGTCACCGAAAAAAAGCATGTTGAGGGCGCTTCTTCAATATCTTCCTTTCAAGCATTGATGGTTTCCACCGCTAGCCGTGTTGGAACTGGCAACATCGCGGGTGTCGCTAGCGCTATCGCTGGCGTTGTTGGAGCTGGAGCAACGGGTGGCGCAGGTGCTATATTTTGGATGTGGGCTATGGCGATTTTTGGTGCAGCTTCCGCATTCATCGAGTCAACGCTCGCTCAAATTTGGAAAGTGAAGGATAAGGACGGGGCGTTTCGTGGAGGTCCTGCCTATTATATTCAGCAAGCGATAG
>CAVAIA010000073.1:0-5591 GCA_963588595.1 bacterium
GTGCCACCCATTTCGGCTTCAATACCTAAAGAAGATAGAGCCGTGGATAAGCCTAGCACGTCAGCACCGCTCATGCCAATTTGTTTACCCGCACCAGCAATACGCAGAGCCATCGCACTAATGCTCGATTCAGTTGTTGCGTTTTTATTGCCGAGGTCAACAATGGCACTCGCATAATTCTTTGTGTATTCTTTGCCAAGTTGCATAATGTTAAAGAATTGTGCAAGTTCTGAACCAGCCGTCTCAGCGTCCATGTTGGTTGCAATATCTAAACCACTTACAACCTCTCCAAATTCTTGAACCTCTGTTTTGCCATTGCTCATTACATTAAGGGTGTAACCTAATTGAGCACCGAGGCTTTCAACGTCCAGAATAGTTGACGCACTAACAGCGTTAGTTTTTGAAAACTCAATCGCTGCGTTTTTTAAGTTTTCATAATCTTTAGCCGTGCCGTCCACCGTCTTTTTTACGTTGGTGAGAGAGGTGTCAATTTTTGTGGCTGCCACCACGCTTGCCGTTCCTGCCAGCGTCAAGCCTGTTGTTACTGTGCGTGTGAGAGTTGAGCCAATAGAGCCCATCTTTGCACATGCACTCTCGCTCTTTTGCCCGAGTTGCGTAAAATAATTTCCAGCCTGCCCAATTGCAGAACTTGCAGAAGCCTGTTGCACCTGCAACTGTTTTAGTTCGGCTTCATAAGCGTTTAAAGTTTGAGTCGTTAGTGCGATATCGCTTTTTAACTTAGTCCATTGCGAGTCGTTCAATTGAACCGTGCCCGCGTTTGCTTGAGACTCTAAAGTCTTATAAGCCTGTAATTCGTTTTTAGATGCTTGAATTTTCTTTGTTAGCACTTCTTGTTTTTGTGCCAAAAGTGTCACATTCGAGGGATCAAGTTTAAGCCCCTTTTCTAGTAGCTTCAACTCTTGAGTTGTTCCACGTGCGACACTTTTCGCCTCACGCAAAGCCGAGTTCATCTTAGTTGTATCGGCTCCGAACTGAATCGTTAAGCCTTTATATTCTGATGCCATATTTTGCCACCTTTATGCCAAAAGTGCGTCTATATCTTTTTGTGTTGCGTTTTTGCTTTGTTTTGAATTGTTAGAAAATGCGAGGTCTGAATATGCGATAAATTCGCTCATTGTCATGTGTCGCAAATCTTCAGCATTAAAACCCATTCGCAAGCCTGCCAAAATATTTCGATAAGCGCTCCAGCAATCGCCTGAACCATTCTTTAATTCTGCTTTTTCTGGTCGCGCCACCACAAAACAGCTCGGCATTTATAGCCGAGTCTACCACCTCCAAAAAATCAGCGTCAACAAGATTAAATTTTTCAGCGTCAAATTCTTTAATCCATGTATCAAACGCGGGTGTTTCTTTATCGTATGTGCGTGCCATCGCCCACGCAATTTGAAGTATTATGGCGCTATTGATAAAGCCTTGCGAATATGCTTTAACAAGGTCTTGCATGAGGTCGCAAGAAAACTCACGGTGGTATTCGACGAGAGTAACTGGCGACCCCTGCAACTTCATCTCACGCCCAAAAATTGAGCATGAAACCATAATTTAAGCCTCCGCGAAACTAGGCTCTAAAACGCTTGTATAGAAGGAGTCATAAACTTCCTTGTTGGTTGAAGTCAACTCAATGCTAAGTTTAGTGACCTTCTTATTGTTAATCTCGCGCGGTATCATCGTGATTGACAATGTTTCAGTCGTTGGTGTGGTGCTATCTTCCGTGGTCTTATTCTCTTCTTCAGGGCGTGAAGCCGTGCAAGAATAAAACACGTTACGGCGTTTCTTTTGGTCGCCTGAAACCTCAAACAAAAGTGCGAATGTTTGAGCGACTGCGTCAGCGTCTTCAACCAATGCTCCGTTATTGTCGATAGACCAGCCATAAATTTTTGCCTTGATATCATCAGGCAAAAGTGCAATTTCCAAATCTCCAGTATACCCAGAGTTTGTAGTGCATGTGTAATAAGGTGTATTGTCAGCGTAGAAAATCTCGCTGTCACCTTCTGGACTTGTTGACAAATTGACTGCACCCTTAATTTTTACTGGTGTGTCATAAGTTGAGCCATCGTCTTTTAAAAATGCGATTGCTACATTGTCAAGACCAAATCTAACTTTGTTATCAGCCATTTTTTTCTCCTATTCTCCTATGGTTGAAAATAAATACATAACTTCTAAAATCCCTTTTTGGATTTGTGACTCATATTTGTTAAACGCCAAGTCAGCGTTTGTCAAAACCTCTTCGATTTTGCTTTCGCTTTCATCGTCTTTTCGCTCGCTGTAAAGTTCAACCGCCCAGTTTGTGACTGGCACATAACTTTTGTTGTCAGCGTTAAAATTGTCGGTGTCTACCATCCGAAAACAGATATAAGGCATATCGCTGTCCGAGCCTTCATCCCATGTGCGATAAACCACATTTAACCCTGTTTGTTTCAACATTTCAAAAATGCGTTGTCTCATTTCTTAATCGCCTCCAACAATTTCGCTTTACCTTTTTGGTACGCTGGTGCTATGTGTTCATGTGCAGGGGCTGGTTGAGGTCCACCATGCCCAAATTCCAACAAGTGAGTGAGAGACGGTTTTTTGGACTGGTAGACGGTCGACACCGTGCCACCGAACCGGTCGTTTTCGGTGCGTGTTTTCCAGCCTTGCGCATATTTGCCAGTTTTCTTCGGTGAAGTGTTTTGCAAATCTTGAGCCGTCTCACGTCCAACCTTTAAAACCGCTTTATTGCTTTTAGCGTCAACTTCTTTTTTGTAATCGTCAACAATTTCAGCAAAAACAGTGTCTAGGTTATCCACGCTCACTTTAATGTCACCTGCCATTATGCACCGCCAAGATAGAGCAAACGTCATTTTCCCAGTTAAGGTTTTGAATTGAGGTGATGTCAAACGTGACACCATCCACAATCGCCCGAGCAGTCGTATTATACAAATCGTTCAAATCATCCACCCAATCAAGGGTTATCCGAATTGACTTTTTGCCTAATGTTTTGCCAGCCGTCTGACTTTCGCTCTGTTCGGTGTCTTGCACCCTGCAAGTCGCATTAATAAGCGTTTGCCATGTTGTCACGCTGTCGCCCTTTTCATTTTGCGTTGCACTTGCCTTTTGTATCTCTAAAGTGTGAGAATAGTTAAGGCGTGCAACTTTAACCGCCATGTTCCACTCTGTGAGGTTGTTTTCTATTGTGTAGGGTTTAGGATGTCCCAAAACACGAAAACGCTCCCCACGAACCAAAACACGGGCTTTGACAAGGTCTCCAACATAACCAATCGGGAAATGCAGAATGTATGCGACTTTTTCTTCGGTTGCAGATGTCGAAATATCCACTTGCTCCTGTGGGTCAATTAAAACGTTTTCGAGCGTTTCAACTTCACCATCAGCGTGTGTAACTTCTATCGTTTCTCCAACAATCATGACGCAACCTCTGTATTATCTTCGGTTGTTTCATCTTTTGGGAACTCTTTACGACCGAAAGGGAACACAAAACCAACGTTTGAGCCTTTTAACCCTAAAAGTTTTAATTCTTCGCTTGTTAGACGCATGTCACCGCTTGAATTAATCGGCGTGAAACTTTGGGAATAAGAGCCTGCCGTTGTTGAGACTTGCTCCATCCCAAAGAATCCACCTCTTACATTCATTGAACGCATAACAATGTTGCAACAAACGATTTTTAAATTCTCTTTGTAGAGTTCATCGGGCTCAAAATCAGCGTCGAATTTACGATTTACAAGCGTTTGAAGATGCACAGAAGCATCGCCGAGCAGTGTTTCAGCCTTTGTCTTTTCTTCATCGGTCAAAACACGCCAGCGAGCCTGCAAATCTTCCACAGTTGCGAATGCTTCCATGCTTTATATCTCCTTATTTCTTTGCTTTTGCTTTCGTTTGAGGTTTTGCTTTTGTTTCTTTTTTGACTTCCAAGAATTGAGGCAAAATTGCGTCAATCTCTTTGAAGCGTGAGTCGGTGACTTCAAACTCATCACCAACACGCCTCATTGTGTTTTCCTGTTTGTCAAAAAATTCTTTTAAGACTTTAACCTTCATGAGTTAAAACCTCCTTTATGCAGAAGCACCCTTGATAACTTGGAATGCTGTTGGGTCAAGAACAGCCCAGCCATAAATAACCTCAGCACGAAGTGCGATTTGGTTTTGACGATTAAGGTCGCCAAGACCGTCAGGGTCGCCAGCCGTAATTTTGGTGACTGGGATTTCTCTTTGAACGCCCCATTTGAATGCGTCCCATTGTCCAACTACAGCCTTAACGTTTGTAGCGGTTGAAGCCTCTTTGAGAGCGCTAACTGTATCAGAAACAGCAGTAACAAGACCCTCGATAGCCTGTGCGTTTTTGATGTTCATGCTAAGTTCAGGATACTTTTTGCGTCCATCCTCATATTTAGCCGTCTTGAAATCCCAAGCATAGAGTGGGTCAATTGCAAGACCTGTTGGCACATATCCGTTACCAATAACAGTGCCAGAAGCCGACTCAATGTCTTTCTCTGGGTCACCGCTTGCAGTAGTTGCAGAAGCAGAAGATATAATCGCGTCTGTGATTGTTGTTGCTTTTGCTCCTGTGAGAGGGTTAATTCCGTGGATTGCTCCAAGGTCGAGAGCACGTGACAATCCAACTGTTAGAGAGTCGCTCAATGCACTTAAGCAAGAGAGTTGATAATCAGCGTCTGCGTATTCAACCTCGTTAGAGAAACGCACTGTAACCTGTGCTTTGTGAGGCACTGCAGTAACTGGTTTAAACTCTGTTGTTGCTGGGCTTTTTTCAACGCCCTCACCAACGAATTCTGCCCTTGGTTGACCAGTGAAGGTCATAAATTGAGTTGTGCCAAACAATAGAGGTGTTTGACCACAAAGACGGGCGACAGCCGATGTATCTTGAATTTTTTGGAATACACCAGTTGCCATGTGATTTGGTAAATTAAACTGACTTGTTGACAAAATTGACTCTGCCATGATTTTCTCCTATCTCTTAGAAAATAATTGTGTTGCGAATTTCATATCTTCGCTAACTTCCTTAATTTGGTTTGAAACCCCTGTATCACTCGCCACGGTTGGTGCGACTGACTTTTTAAAATATGGTGTTAGTTTTTCAGCCTCAGCCTTCAAGCCTTCTAGGGTTTCTGTTTTTAAGGCTTCCAGCACGGCTTGAGGTATGCCTGTCTCTTCCGATACAGACTTGCACCATTCTTTTACCTCTTTTGCATGTTGTAAGACTGCGAGGTCGCCCTCCGCCTTTTCAGCACGCGATTTAAAACTTTCGAGTTCTGAAGCCGTTTTTGTTTTATATTCTTCAAACTCGTCCGCTTTTGCCTTGTTTTCCTTTGCTCTTGCCTCCCACTTTCGAGCCTCTGCCTTCCAGTCAGTGCTTTTCGCACTTTCTGTTCTGCTTTGGCTTTCAGTTTCAGCCGTTGCCTCGGTGTTTTCAAGGTCTTTTGTTTGTTCGTCCATGAATAAATCCTTTCTCTTTCTGTGCAGAAAATAAAAAGACCCCCGTGCGGAGGTCTTAAGACGAATAAATATGTAATCCGAAAATGTGTTCGGTTATTACCTAAATTTTGTATTATATTTTTGTATTACTT
>CAVAIA010000074.1:0-3167 GCA_963588595.1 bacterium
GCCATCATGTTGTTAGCTGCATCAGGAATCACCGTCGATCCGTCTGAAGCAACTCCCTTGTCTGTTGCAGCCGCAACGCCTGTTGTCCATGCAGGCTCGTAGAGGTCAGCAGTGATGTTGACATCTGTTGTGAAACGGTTTGCTGCTTGGTTTGCTGTGTAGGTTAGGTAAGCGAATGTGCCACCGATTCCTAAAATTGCAACAAATGCAATTGCGAGAATCACAGCAAAAGCCCCACGCTTTTTATTCTCGTCTTGTTGTTCGATAACAACCTGAGTGTTATTCTCCATGTTGTTACCTCCTTTCAAAAAAACCAATAAGTCCGTTATTATTAGCTCACGTGAGCAAATAACCTAATTTAATGCGAACCTTCTAAAGCCCGCCGTCCTAACTCGTCTTCAAAGAAACTGACTTGTCACTTCCAATGACGACGCCCCACATGTCAGCTCCCTCAGTGGACGCTGAAATTGCATCAGCAATTATGTTTACGTTGATCTTGCCATAGTCGCTTCTATTTGCAGTTGAATCTGCCCAAAGAACGCCCGTCACAAGATCTTTGTATGCATCATCTTGATTGACAGTTTTGTTTACTATGAAAGATCCATCCTTATAGATGAAGTTGGTTCGCCATGTTGATGAAAGATTTATTCTTATCAAACCACAATCGATATACCAATTATTGCTGGAATCTTGTTGAGGTGCGCTCCAATTCTCGTTTAGATAAGCGTTTCCTAGAACAGTTGTTGAGTCGGAAGGATCAAGTTGCTCCACTTCTGGAACGATCGTCATCCTGACCAATTCTTCAGCAACGCCAGAGCCGTCCTCACTAACGGCCTTAACGCCGGCCTTCTTGTTTCCCTCTCCAGCGTCAGCATTATTCGTTCCGCTGTGGAAAAGCTTGTCAGTCGTTGTTGTTCCGTTATAAGTTGTTGTCTCTATAACTTGAATGTGAGCGTCGCTAGCAACTGTGAATCTGTTTGCTGCTTGGTTTGCTGTGTAATTCAAGTAGGCAAGGGTTCCAACAACGGATAGCGCCAAAATCATAATTACGCAAAGAATAACAATCCTAGTGCGCGTGAATATGGTGTTTCTTAGTGCGTGAACACGCGTAACATCCGCTGATTTGTCATCAGGAATGTCGAATCTAAAATTTCTCTTCTTAAAAATCATTTCTACCTCTTAGTGCTAAATTGGCAATTAGTAAAACCCACTTAATAAAACTAGCTAATCATCACTGATAAATAATTCTAGCACATTATTTTCGAAAATACGCCAGAAGTTCTAAAAAAATTTTTTAATGACTACACCGCTACACTACATTACACAATTTTGCCCCTGAACTCGCAAAAGACTATAAAGAAATTTTTAATTTAATTTAAAAAGCCCAGAGAATTTATCTCTGGGCTAGCTGTTTTTTCTCTTTTTTAGATAAGTTTCGTTTTAACTTATAACTAATAACTTAACTCTATTAAGAGTTATTCTGCAATCTCACCTGCCTTGCATCTTCCTTCAATTCCAAACTCGTTGTCCTTGCCAAGAGCAACTTTGCCAACGACGGCGCCGAGAGCCACAACAGCAAAGACATTTGGAATAACCATGATCATGTTGAAGAAGTCCGCTAGAGCCCAAACAAGGTCGCTTTCAACGAGAGACCCGATGAACATGCAGATGCACGCAATGATGCAGAATGGAATAATTGCTTTCTTTCCAAAGAGATATTGCATGTTGATCTTACCGAACAAGTTCCAAGCGATGATCGTTGAGAAAGCAAAGAAGAAAAGTGCAATTGCAACGAACCAATTAGCAATGCTTGTTCCGAAAAGCTTAGAGAATGCAAGTTGCGCCAACGAGTTCTTGTCGATGCCGTCAGCCTTCAAAGCCTCAGCAAAGCCAGCACCAGTTGAAGCGATTGCGTTAGCAACGTCTCCACCGTCGGTGTAGAGCATTGTTACAACAACGATGCCAGTTAAAGTAACAACGAAGTATGAGCAAATGAAAACGCCCATCATAGCAACGATGCCTTGGTCGTGAGGTTTTTTAACGTCAGCGAGAGCGTGAGCATGTGGAGTTGAACCCATGCCGGCTTCGTTAGCAAATAGACCTCTGTTTGCACCCTTTGAAATTGCTTGGAACACTGCGAAGACAACACCACCACCTGCACTCCATGGAGTGAAAGCATAAGTGAAGATGAGGCCGAATGCCTGAAGCATTTGTGGAATGTGTGTCAAAAGAACAGCGAGAGCACCAACGATGTAGAAAATAGCCATCAAAGGAACAATTTTCTCAGTGATGCCAGCAAGTCTGTTTGTTCCGCCAATGAAAACCCAAAGGCAAAGAGCAACTGTTACAAGTCCGATCAACCATGTTGGAATCATCTCGCCAGAAGCAGAAGAAATAACGCCTGCGATAGCATTTGATTGAACCATGCAACCCATGATGCCTAGAGCAAGGGTGATTGCAACTGCGAAGAATCCAGCGCAGAACTTTCCGAATCCGCCTTTGAACGCTGCCTTGATGTAATAGACAGGACCACCGAGAGTGTTGCCGTCAGCATCCTTGATCTTTGTTTTTTGAGCAAGAACTGCCTCAGCGTAGTTTGTTGCCATTCCGAAGAAAGCGATGATCCAAATCCAGAAGATTGAACCAGGGCCACCAACTAGAACAGCGCCGCAAACGCCAACGATGTTTCCCGTTCCAACTTGTCCACCAACAGCGGTGCAAAGTGATTGAAACGAACTCATTTGACCTTCTTGCTTGTCACCTTTAAGCGAGAAGTTTCCGAAAAGGCTTTTCCAACCTTCACCAAAACAGCGAACCTGAACAAACTTTGTTCTGATGGAGATGTAAAGCCCTGTTGCGATCAACAAAAAGACTAAGATATAGTCAGTTAGGTAACCGTTGATCAGATTGACCCCGTCAAGAACTGGGCCGTTAAGAAAATCAATAAAACCCATCATTCCCTCCTTTGCAGAAACTAATCTAACAGAGAAAAAACTAAACAGAACAGTTTTATTATAAATCTTTTGATATAAAAAGAGGGCAAGAATTTCTAACTTAATTGACTAAAAGTTAGCAGATAGATGCCCTATTTTTAATTAAACGCGATTAATTTTTTGTGTTTTTATCTATTTTTAAAGATTATAGAAAGCTCCTTTCCCGGCGTAAGT
>CAVAIA010000075.1:0-31228 GCA_963588595.1 bacterium
CAAATTGCCATTCCAATACGACCGATCTTTGTGTCGAAAACAGGCCAGCTTTGACCATTGGAATTGATTAGTTGTTCTCCTGCAGGCAAGTGAACTTTATCATATCTTCCTATATACCCTTCAGGTCCAACCAAAACAGCAGTGTTGTAATAGATGCAAGGGTCGATCTCGCTTCTTCTAGCCATGCACCAAATAACATAAACTCCTCTTTCTTGAGCTTTTTTAGCAATTGCTTGGCACATTGGTCCATCTGGCACATATTCGCTAAACTCAACTAAATCCCTAGCAGTTGAATCATCGGCGCTAGGACGCAATGCGTTGTTATAGTCGGTGCGTCCTTTTTCTCCAGATGCAATTCCATCTCCTGTCCCCTCAGGGAATGCGATCAAATCAACACCTTCATCAGCCAATTTGTCGATGTATTCCAACACGCGTGTTGTGTTGTCTTTGTCATCAGGGTGAAGGTCAACATCCATCCCGACAGCTGCAATCTTCACATCTTTTGCCTGCGAATAATCAACTTTTTTGTCCATGCCTTCTGTCTCCTTGGAATTTGTGCTAGAACACCCTGTTAAACCCGCTACTGCAAGTGAACCAGCACCAACTCCCGCAATCTTAATTAGGTTTCTTCTTGTTACCTCTCTCATTTAAGTTCTCCTTTTCTTTGTTTCTTTAAAAGGACTAGTTACTTTACAAAGATTTCTTTAGATTTAAGATCTGAGCGAATGTTTTATGCTTTATAAACTAACTGTCCTTTGAAATACACCTCATCTGGCTCAATGTGGGAAATACCTTCAACATCCCTTGCCAAAATGTCTTCGGGCAACACCAAGAAATCAGCAATTTTGCCTTCTTCAATTGAGCCTCTGTTTGCCTCATCGCCAAGTTGCTTGGCACCATTGAGCGTATAGCCACGTATCATGTCTTCAAGGTCTACCGACTGTTCAGGAGTCAGAGCATAATCTGTGGCACCACTGTAGTCGGCATTTAGCGTTTTGGGGGTGTACCTACGAAGAACACCAACCTCCATGCCCAAAAACGGTGTCCAGTTCATGAACACGTCGTCCATGCCAATTTGGTCACAACCAAATGTAACAGTAGCCCCTGTATCCATGATGTCTTTTACACGATATTCATACCTGAAGCGCTCTCCTAAAGCCTTCTGCATGTGTTCATAGCCGCCCGAAATTTCTGGAGGAGACATCCAATAAGGCGTGAAGTTGGCGATTACGTCAAGCTCCTTGAAGCGAGGAACATCTGCGTCAGAGCAAAGTTCAACATGCGTTAGAGTAATTATGTTGTTCAGAGGTCTGTCAAGTTGATTGCGCACATCTTCAACAGCGTCTAGGCTCATGCGAATTGCAGCATCGCCAATAACATGCAAATGAACATCAAAGCCCAGCTCATCGCATTGTTTAATCAAGTCTGCAAGAGTTTCTTCACTACACAGCTTGCCACCAGTTAGCCCATTATCGTACCTAGGCTCCAACATGTAAGCTGTTGAAATGGCTGAAGTGCCGTCAATCAAAAGTTTTAGTGTGTGAACATGCAAGTGCTCAGTGTTGAATTTCTTGTTATAACGCTCCAATTCGTCCACAATTCCAGGCAGATATTTTGGAAGTTGAGTGCCATAAGCACCATTAACGTTCAGCGAAATTTCCCCCGCACGGTCGAGTTCTGCGAATAAGCTGTAAACACGTTCACCGAATTCTGGCACACAAGGCATTGCACACTCTGTAATTGTTGTAATGCCAATTCGCTTGCAATAGGCATCAAGCCTTTTAATTTCTGACTTAATGTAGTCGTCGCTAAGTGCATCCGTGTTTGCAAAAATTGCCTCTGATGAAAAACCTTCGTATATCCTGCCCGTAAGTTTGCCCTCTCTGTCTCTAACAAGGTAGGTAAAGCCTGGGCAAGGGTCAGGTGTGTCCTCTTTTATGCCAAGCATCTCCAGCATTTTAGAATTACACCAGCCACAATGGGGTTCAAATTCAAGCAGATAGATGCCTTCCGTTGTGCTAATGGCATCTAAATCTTCTTTCGTTATTTCTTCACCTTGAAAATAAAGCTCACGCACCATAAAAAAGTGCGCTTTTTGACCTGCGTCGGCTTTAACTTTTTCCGCCACATCTTCAAGCATTGCTTTTTTGCCACGCTTATCAATTAATGGATATTTGAATTGACACATTGGCAACGAGCATGAGATGTGAGCATGCGAATCAATGAGCCCTGGCATAATGAATTTGCCCCCAGCATCAATTGTTTTACCTTCAAAATCTGACAATCCCGACTCTTCGCCAACAAAGACAAACCTGCCATCTTTGACAGCAAACGCACTTGCATGCGGTTTTTTGTCATCAACTGTGTGAATATTGGCATTTTTAAGAATGTAGTCAACTTTCATGATTGAACCCTTCTTTCCTAAATCAAAAACCCGCCTGCAAGTCTTTGAAAATTACAAGCGGGCTATTTTAAAACTTTTCTTTGCATCTGTTAGAGGCTCTATTAAGATTTATAAACTGTCTGTCCTCCGCGGATGGTTTCAAGCACTTTAGTTTTGTGAATGTCTGTCACAGGAATCTCAAATAGGTTTTGGTCTACGACGATCAAGTCTGCCAACTTGCCTTCTTCGATTGACCCGATCTTGTCCTCCATGCGAACTTGCCAAGCATTGTTGATAGTGTAGGATTCAATGCTTTCTTCAAGGGTTGGACCTTCACAAATATCCGATGGATCAGGACCAGTGTAGCCAATCATTCTTCTGCGAATTCCAATATCAATTGACTCAAATGGAGAAGGCTTGCCGTCAGAAACTGGATAGTCAGAACCTTGTCCATATCTACAGCCTGCATTAATAAGAGACTTAACTGGATAAGGATTACCTGTTATATTTATGCCGAGATGTTGTTTATACTCTTCGGCGGATACAAAATGCCATGCACCAGTAGAGTTAATCATTACACCTAATTTTCCAGCACGCTCAATGTCTCCTGGCTGGAAGAACTCGCTATGAGAAAGGGTAACGCGCGTATCGGTAAAGCCTGCGTCGCGCAAAGCTTCAGCCATATCAAGAGCCATCTTGGTTGTGCGGTCACCAATAGCATGAATGTTAATATCGAAACCATTTGCAGCCATCATGAGAGCCATACGATTTGTCTCTTCAGGTGTGAAATTCGGCTGGATGTCAGCACCATTATCATAAGGATGAGCCATAGCTGCAGTAGCAGACTCTGCAACGCCGTCGCCCAAAATTTTGAAAACTGGGAAGCCAAGCTTGTCAGTTGGTTTAAATTTGCTCTTCAGAATGCAACAATCGCTCAACGCTTGCAACATGTCATGTCTGCTCGTGCAAAAATAGAAGCCGCCGAAGAAGCGTTGTGGGAATTCGTCGCTGTTCATGAAGTCTTCGAATTCCTCATTAAGGGAATTTGTAATAAATTCGTTGTCTCCTAAGTCAGCAAAAGAAGTGTAACCCAAGCTTGCGAAGAGGTTTGCTAGGTTAAGAACACATTGCTTAAAGTTTTCTTTCGGGAAATAATCAGCATGCTTAGCTAAATCGAAGTAGCACGTTTCAATGCATCTTCCAGTTGGATTACCCTCTTCATCGCGAACAAAATAGTTTGATCCTGGAGCGATGTCAGGTGTATTTTTGTCAACTCCTGCAACTTCAAAGGCTTTGTGGTTGCACCATGCACCATGGCAAGATGATGAAGCAAGCAAAATTGGCTTGTCTGCACAAATGGCATCCAAAGCATCTGCGTGGGGATGGTAATCAGCAAAAATTGCATCAGCGAAACCTTGACCAAAATATGCCTCTCGGTCTGGATTAGCATCTACAAATTCTTTTACGGCAGCAAGAATGTCTTCTTCTGTTTTGCAACCAGAAAGCATAACGCCAGAAGTCCAAGCAGCTGCCATAAGTGGGTGAACATGACCGTCAATGAATCCAGGCATCATCATTTTGCCTTGCAAATCAGTTACTTCTGTTTTGCTATCTGCAAGTTTCATTGCTCCATCGTTGTCTCCAACGAAAACAATTTTGTCGCCCTCAACAGCCACGGCCTCTGCCCAAGGCTGATTTTTGTTTACAGTGTAAATTTTGCCATTTTTAAAAATTCTTGTTGCTACCATTTTTTCTCCTTAAATATAAAAATCAATACTTATAAAAAGAACTACTTCGTGTAGACCTCTTTTCCTTCAAAATAAACTGTTTCAACTTCTCCTTCATGAATCTTGTCTTTGTCACAAGTTGTTATGTCTTTATTTATAAGCAAAAAGTCAGCATATTTGCCTGTTTCAATTGAGCCGCGCTCGTCTGCGCATTTTAATTGTTTTGCGCCGTTAATTGTCATTATGTCTAGCGCGTCTTCAAGACTAACTCTCTCGCTTGGATCCAGCTGCCACACATTCATGTCGGGGCGGGTGTCATTGACAGCGACTTCTATGATTCCACAAACTGTAACAGGAGCCCCGCTTGCAGCAGGGACATCCGTTGATGAGGAGACGTTAATGCCCGCGTCGAGGAGGGATTTAATTGGATAACCTGACCAAGCTGTCTCTTCTATTAACTCAACAGCTTCGAGCTCTTCTTTGGTTGTGATGGAGACTTGATCAGCTACCTTTTTAACAGCTTCTTGGCTGGTTAAAACTCTCCAATTGATGTTTTCTGCAACATAGATGTTGTGCTCACCCATCTTTTTCTTTGAGTCGGCTGTAATGTTTCTACCATGACAAATGCCATTATAAACATTGTCTGTTTTGACACTTTCAGCTGCGATGCAAGCATTTACAACTTGCTCTGTTGCAGCATCACCTTGCGAGTGAACATGAATTGAAATGCCTTTCTCATTTGCAGCTTTCGTTATGTTGTTAATAACATCATCTTGCCAAACTTGAGTGCCATAGGATCCATCACCATATCCTTTCTTTAGCCAACCAGAACCGCCTTCAACAGACTCGCCATCCGCAAAAAGTTTGATTACGTCATATTTAAGGTGTTTGGTCGGGTATTTGTTCATATATTGTTCGGCTTTGTCGACCTCGGTTTTCCAATCATCGAAGGAGTCAATTTTGTGAGATCCACTTGCGATGATTGTCAATCCATGATTTTTGTCATATTCGCTTAAACAATTAACAAGTTGGTTATCAAAGTAGTTAAGCCATCCATCTTGGTAGTAGGTGTAGCCATAAGAATGAAGCGTATTTTCCATCGATTGGCAAATGCCCTCGTAGTCGCTCTCTAAAACGAATGGCTTTGTTGCAACTGCTTTCTTTAAAACATAGTTAAATGCTAAGTCTTCAACAAGACCAGAGAGTTCTCCAGATGAAGTTTTGTGGAACGTTCCTCCATCGACAGTGGTTGAAGTAGTTACGCCTGCTTCCTCAAAAGCTTTAGTGTTACAAAATGCATTGTGACCAGAATTGTCAACTATGACCATAACTTTATCAGAGCAAATGGCGTCTAGCTGACTTTTCATTTCAATTTTTGTTTTTGTCTCAAGCATGGCAACGTTGTCCCAACCAAAGGTGTAGTAAAACTCCTTGTCCGGATTGTCTTGCACAAATTTTTTGACGTTTGTGAGGATTTCTTGTTCGGTTGTTCCTGTTACAGCAACATTTAGATAACTCAACATGCCTTGCCCAGCATAATGTCCATGACCCTCAGTTGCGCCCGCCATAATAAAACCTTTATTTCGGTAGTCGACAACCTTAGTTGTTCCATCCTTGACATATTGTTTAACGCCATCTTCATTTCCTACGTAGACGTATTTGCCATCTTTTACTGCTAGAGCCTCAACATAGTCTCTGTTTGAATTTGAAGTGTAGATTTTCCCATAAACAACAGTGTCTGCAGCGTTTGAAGATGAGCTAGATGCGCACCCACTCAATCCAGTGAGAGCAACGCTGGCGGCTCCAACACCTGCAATTTTTACAAAGTCTCTTCTTGTTACTTGTTTCATCGATGGTCACCTTTCGTTGTGCTCTTTTAAGTTTTAACTACTTTGTGTAGACTTCTTTACCCTCAAAATATAAACTTGAAACTTCTCCTTCATGAATTTTGTCCTTATCACAAGTTGTAATATCTTTATTTAAGAGCACGAAGTCAGCATATTTGCCAGTTTCAATTGAGCCACGCACATCTTCGACTTGCAATTGTTTTGCGCCATTGATAGTCATGATGTCAAGAGCTTGTTCAAGAGAGACTCTCTCATTAGGATCAAGTTGATGAATTTCCATATCTGGTCTCGTGTCGTTAACTGCAATTTCTATAATTGAGCAAACGTCAACAGGCGCTCCACTAGCTGCCGGAACATCAGTTGAAGAAGTCACTAACACGCCTGCATCAACCAATGATTTTATAGGGTAGCCTGCGTTACATATCTCCATTGAGAACATCTCAGTAATTTGACTCTCTATGCTTTTTGATATTAGAGTTCTCCAATTGATGTTTTGCGCAGCATAGATGTTGTGTTCTGCCATTTTTTTCTTTGAGTCCTCTGAGATGTTGCGACCGTGGCAAATGCCATTCAATACGCCTTCTTTTTTAGTGCTTTCAGCTGCGATGCACGCATTTACAACTTGCTCTGTTGCAGCGTCGCCTTGTGAGTGAACGTGAATTGCAAGTCCTCTTTCGTTTGCAGTCTTCGTTATGTTGTTGAATGTCTCAGTTTCCCAAGTTTGAGTCCCATGAGTTCCGTCAGCATATCCTTCTTTTAGCCAACCGGATTTTGACTCGACTGCCTCACCGTCTGCAAAAAGTTTGATTGAGTTATATTTCAAATGGTCAGTTTTATATTTGTTCATGCGCTCTTCTGCGGCGTCGATCTCTGATTTCCAATCATCATAAGGGTCAATTTTGTGAGATCCGCTTGCAAGAATTGATAACCCTGTTTTGTTGTCATATGTGTATATGCAATCAAGGATTTTAGGACCGAAGTAGTTCATGCAACCGTCATGATAATATGTGTATCCATAGGCATGAAGTTTCTTTTCCATTGTCTTGCAAATGCCCTCATAATCATCTTCTGTAATCAAATCTTGGGTGGTAATTGCTTTTTTCAATATCATAGTGTCAGCCATGTCAGTGACAAGTCCTGAAAGCTCACCATTTTCAGTTTTCACAATTTGTCCACCTGGCACAACTGTGTCTTTTGTCACCCCTGCAATTTCGAAAGCCTTGCTGTTTGCAAAAGCTGAGTGACCTGAGTTGTCAACAATCAACATTGGCTTGTCTGAGCAAATAGCATCAAGTTTGGGAAGCATGTTAAATGAGAATTTTGTTTGATTTAACGTTTGATTATCCCAACCAAATGTGTAATAGGCTTTGTTGTTGGGATGTTCTTCAACAAATTTTTTGACATTTGCAACGATCTCGTCTTCGCTTGAACCCGTGACAGTGAAGTTCATGTAATCCAAAACACCGTCCATCACATAATGACCATGACCTTCAGTGGCTCCAGCCATGATAAGACCCTTGTTTTTATGGTCAACAACTTTTGTTGTTCCATCTTTAATGTATTGTTTAACGCCATCCTCGCTTCCAACGAAAATGTATTTTCCATCTTTGACCGCAAGGGCTTCTGCATATTCTTGCTTTGAATTGGAAGTGTAGATTTTTCCATAAACAACAGTGTCTGCAACGTTTGATGAGGAGCTAGACGAGCATCCACTTAATCCTGTTAAAGCAACGCCAGCAGCGCTAACTCCTGCAACTTTGAAGAAATCTCTCCTTGTGATGTCTTGTATGAAATCTCATCCCCCTTGTAATCTAGAGTTTGTTAAATTAACACGTTTGGATTATACCAAGAGAATATAAAAACTGTTTGTAAATTTAGAAAATCAAAAATATTTTGAACTAATTTTGAGGCTTTGAATTTTTTGTATTTTCGTTTAAGTTTCTTCTTGCGCTATAGGCAGCAAAGCCTGATGCTATTGCCCCTGCAGCTGCTATCGCAAGTTGTCCTTTGGCATTATCGCCAGTCTTTGCCAAGGATGAGGCGTAAAGAGGGTCTTCGTTGTTGTTGTCTTGTTTGCAACGTTCTTTAACTTCGCCGGACGCGATGTTGAGTTCGTCGAGCTCTGCCTCATTAGTCACATTTATTGTCTCAGTTGGATTTTTGCTGCTATCAACATGATAAGAACTGATTGTTATATCCTCGCTATCTCCATAGTTATTTATTGAACTTGGCGTTAAGTATTCTATGTTTGAAATTGTCACTCTGACTTGTTTTTCATCTGCCCAATCTTCAGGGATATTGAATTCTATGTTATAAATCTTTGTTTCACCTGGTATTATCACGTTCGCGCCGGAGTTTTTAACTAGTGGGTTTTCCAAAAGTTCACTTCCTGCGCCCCAGGACTCCGTGTTGTAAGATGAGTTTGTTGTCTCTGTGCTTGAAAGGGAAGTTGATGATTTTGAGAAATCAACTTTCTTTGAATCTATCGTTTTCCCGCTTTGGACTTCTATAAAATTAAAAGTTGCTCCAGTTGCAACAAGGTTTCCGTCGTTTCTGATTTGTACGGCAAAGGTTGAAGGTTCTCCAGAAAAGCAAAATGGATCAATTGAAGTTAGTGCTGTTGGAGTTAGACATTTAACGAATGGAATCCTAACGTCATATATGTTAGACAAGCTGTTGTCTATATCCGTTATATCGTCAACCATAAATGAAATATAGTCGTCGTTAATGCACGCTGCTTGCAAACTGTCTGCTGCGTGTTCGAGTTCGCCAAAAACGAATGGGCGAGTGAACAATCCAGAAATGTAGGCAACGCCTTTTATGTAATATCTGTGGCTCTCGATGTCGCTTGAAGGGCCTTCAACTTGCCCATCTTCATTAGGTGTGTATTCCTGTCCAGTTTTTCCATCTATGTTTTCTGCGTAAAAGAAATAGTGACCATCTGGATCGCAAACTAAATCTGAAACGCAACCGCTTGTCTCGCTGATTTGAGTAAAAGTTAAATTTCCGCTATTCTTCGGATCAAAGTCAACTCTAAAAATTCCTGATGTTTCTTCACCATTGTCATCTTTAATTCTGCATGTTGCGAGGAGAAGTCCTTGTTGGGCTCCAAAAGTGTAAATTTTGTCAACTTCATAATCACTTGAGCTGGTCGCAATTTTTTCGCCTAGGAATGATTGATAATATTTTTTCCAAGGTAAATTGTCGGTATAAGTTCCAACATACTTGTAAACTTCTAGTTTGTGGGAGCCAACACTAGCACAAGTTGAACGCCTTATTTTTGAAGCGGTGCCCACATTTGGTTCGTAGCCTTCTTCATCTAGTTGAACAGGGAATAGTTTAGTGTATGCTCCATAAACATTGTCTCCGCGAGTGTAATTAATTTTGAAGACTTCTTGATCTTTATCATTGTCATATTCCCATCTTGCAAAGAAAGATCTGCGCATCCCTGTTTCGTATTTCATAGCTTCAGAGTTGACATTTTTCCTCACAACACTTGCAATCACACAAAAGTCTTTAGTTCCAACGACGGAAAGTTCATCTGAATAGGCACTGATCGAAGGACAAATTAGAGTGCGATCTGCTTCTAATGAAACCAAATTGCATGTCATTTGTGGATCAACTCTTAGAGGATTATCAGAAAAATAAGAGTCGTAAAGCGAAATTAAACTTGCATACCTCGCTTGAATTCCTTCTTGAAATGTTGTGCTATCTCCATTTGGGTAAGTCCCGCTAATCACATTTAAGAAAATGTAATTTGAGCCATTATAGCCTGCCGCTTCAACAACATCGAAGTCAACATCGAACATATTAGCTCTATCAACTCCAGAAATTTGGGGATCAAATTCAATAACATAAGGTTTTGTCCAATTTCCATTTTCAAAAAGGTGATACACAATTCTGCTGCGAGCGTTGCCACCCCCAACGTCAACGGTTGCAATTCTAAACATAGCGGTTCTGCCATATGCTGTCTTTAAAATTTTAAGGCGAGGATTGCTTGTTATGTTTTCGAAGAGTAATTTGTCGAAAGATGGGTTAATCCCACCTAAATCGTTAGTCGATATGCCTTCGACCCCAATTTCGTCATTGCTCAAATTTATGCTTTTCATTGTTCCGACGTAATCATACGTTGCAATATAGTCGGTGTTTGAGAAGTCGGTTTCTTCTTCGTTGGGGATTATGACAATCGCGTCGTGAGGGTTTGTCTCTCCGAAGTCACCATCGTCGCCGTCACCTTCATATTCTATAGTTGTCGGCCAATCGGTTAGAACATTAGAAGATAGGCTGAACTCTTTGGAATTTAACATTTCAGAGTTAGTCACTATCGTTGCATTTTGGCAAAGTTCTTCAAATGATGGCATTTCATAAGAGCTCTCATTTGAAGAGGGCAGCGAATTATCATCTTTATTCGAGTCGAAAAGTTGAGGCCAATCTCCTCCACAAACTTTAAAAGTGTATTTAAAGATCGTGAATTGCAATGTAACAGATAAAGAACCTCCACATCCAGCGATAATGTGAGGGATAGGCTTTCCTTTATTTGGTGCAAAGTTAACAAAATATGAGATATATCCTGCTCCAGTGCATGAAACAGATGCAAAGCCAACTATACCAACACCAACCGACAGAGCAACAGCTATGTTTGTTCCAAAGCCGAAGGACACGTTTTGACCAACAAAGTCTAATTTATTTATGTCTTTTGTTGTTGCTCCGAGATAAAGGGATGCTTGCATCGTGAATGAAGGGGAAACTTGGAAGAAAACTGGGACAACAAGGATGCTCATTTGGTGGGTCCAAGTTGCATTAAACCCGCAAGAAAATACTCCTGAAAATGAGCCGGTCCACATCTTTTCTTTCCAATCATATTTCATCATTCCAAACGCTTGAGCATTTATGACGATTTTAAATTTCGAAGTGCAACTATGCGAAACTTTTTTAGTTTTTGTTGGATCGTTTGGACAAGCTCTCTGCTTGTTATAAGAATCAATCGCTTTCTTTTGTGATTCGAATTGTTTTTTTATTTGATCTGAAATGCTTTGGCTTGGTGCTTTTTTCCATGAGTCAAGGTCAAGAAGCTCTCCATTATCACTCTTTGGCCGGATGGAAGTATATCCTAGACCAATCATGAAATAGCCATGGGGAGAAACTTCTAAAAGAAGCGGAATGCTTGGTTTCCAAATTGAAAATTTTGAACCTGCAAAAGGTTTTATGAAATTGTTTGGAAGTTCACATACATTAGCAGAATCACCAAATGCGGATGGAACAATTATTTTATCGTCCGATTTGATTTTATTTACTGGCGCAGGTTTTGGGTCAATGTTTATTGCAGTCTCGTATTCTGAATTAGTGCTGGAGGTTGAAAACACAACTTTCGGAGCTAAGGTCTCCTTTAGGCATGAATCTTTGTTGCTATTTAAAAACTCGCCACTGATCTCAACGTTCGCAATGTTATTTTGTGTGCTTGCTATTTTGAAATCGCCAATTTCTCTTTCTTGACCATTTTCGTCAAAAATAAGTTTGACGCTTGGTCTTAGAGTTTCACTTGGCATAACAAGCTGACCTGAAAATTTTTGGGATTCTGTGTTTGTTGAATCTGTTATAAAGGTTGGTTTTGTGTATTGAACATCCCATTCATTTAATGTTAGTGTTCGAAAGTAGGGTTTGTCATCTAGCGGTCTTGTTGGCGCTATAAAGGCAGTGTGTCCTGATATGCGGGCGAGAGGTATTGCAACATCTCTGTAACCTTGTTTTTCGACAACAATGCTCCCATTAAAAGCGATAACATCATCTGTCGATTCTATTGGTTCCGCCAAATCTTTAATGTCGAGAACAATTTTTCCATCTTGATTAGTTGTTCCCTCAACCACCTTGTTGTTGTAGCGTGAAGTTATTTTGACTTTGCAACCTTGCAAAGAAATTGGGTTGCTTGCGTTTGTAACATCATATGCAACAATCCCGATTTGAGTTGGCCTTACGATTACGATTTTGGTCTCGGCTGACTCACTTGCATTTGCTGGGGTGGCAGAGAAAATGTCTCCTCCCAAATGCTCAAGCGCGAGACCTGCTGCAAAAGCGCCACTTCCTTTGATAAAACTTCTTCTCGAAATGTAACCTAATTTATTCACAATTAATCTATTCTCTAAAGGACAATGTCGTTTTTGGTTTTTCATATCCACCAAACAGGTTATAATTCTATCATATTAAAGATTCAATCTCAATTTTGGCTGATGGAATATAAAGAAAAGTTAAAACAATGTGAAAGAGAATGCAAGATCGCTTTAATTGGGCTTGCTCTTACATTTGTGATATGGCTTATTTGTGGCTTTGGTCTTTCAAATTTCGACATAGTTGTTTTTTCAACCCCACTTTGGATAATTGCTGGTCTGGGTGCAACTTTTTTATTTGCGTGCGTCTTTTCAATTTTTTTCGCTAAATGCGTGATGAAAGACATTTCTCTTGACGAAGAAGAACAGGTTAGTTAAAAGTCAGCCTCATGAATTCTATTTTGACTATCCTCCCTTTTGTATTGTTTCTTGCATTGTCTTTATTAGTTGCTTTTTTAGTAAGAGCTAAAGCAAAATCAAATCCAAAATTTTTATCAGAATATTTTATTGCTAATCGCTCGCTTGGGGGCTTTGTCTTGGCTATGACATGCGTTGCAACTTATGGTTCTGTTAGCTCTTTTGTGGGTGGTCCAGGGCAGGCTTATGAAGTCGGATTTGGATGGGTTTATATGTCGGCAGTTCAAGTAACGAGTTTATTTTTGCTTTATGGCGTCATCGGAAAGAAGATAGCGCTTGTTGGGCGAAAAATCAATGCTTTGACTGTAATTGATGTTATACGTTCGCGCTATAAGTCAGATTTCTTAGCAACTCTAAGTGCGGTAATAATATTAATTTTCTTTGTCGCGATGATGGTCGCGCAATTTGTGGGTGGCGCTAAACTTTTTGAGGCTGCAACTGGTCAAAGTTATATTGTCGGACTCGCTTTGTTTGGTTTAGTCTCAATCATTTTTACTTCTATTGGCGGTTTTAGAGGGGTTGCTTTAACAGACACGCTTTGCGGCATCGCAATGTTGATTTGCATATTCGTGCTAGGCGCAGGCATTTTGAATGTTGGTGGAGGTTATGAAAACATAATGCAAAATATTTCCTCAACCACCCCAGAACTTCTCGAGCCTTTTGGCGGAGGGAAAATGGACATGGGTCTTTATTTCACGCAATGGCTTTTGGTTGGTGTTTTTACTTTCGTTTTGCCGCAATCCGTCGTTCGATGCCTTGGATTTAAGGATGAAAAAGCATTAAAAAGCGCACTTGTTATCGGAACAATCGTTATAGGCATTATGATGATTGCTGTCACTTCCCTTGGAGTTTTAGCTCGTGGAGTTTTGTCGGGAATCGTTGAGGAATTAGGTGTGAGCGTCGACGATATTATTCCTTTAGTTATAACCAAAACTTTGCCTGATTGGGCTATTGGAATTGCGATTATTGGTCCTTTAGCTGCATCGATTTCAACTGTAAGTTCACTTCTTATTATGTCGTCTAGCTCAATTGTCAAAGATATTCTTTTGCACAATGGATTGAAAAGAGACTTCTCACTTCCGAGGATTTCACGGGGAATAACATTATTTATTGGACTTCTTGTATTGATTCTTTCTATTGTGCCACCAGATGTCATTTGGAAAATTAATATGTTTGCGTTTGGGGGACTGGAGAGCGCATTTGCTTGGGTGTTCTTCTTAGGTCTTTATTGGAAACGCGCTAATAAAACGGGAGCAATATTGTCAATGGGTCTAGGAGTTTTTACCTATTGCTTTGCTATGGCTGTTGGTTTTAAGCCTTTTGGTCTTCATCAAATCGTTATAGGAATAAGCGTCTCGTTAATCGCGATGGTGACAGGTTCTTTGATTAAAGGAGAAGACGCTAGAGATGACATCTTCTTTGCAAGCTAGAGAAATGTTATAATTTTAATATTGAAAAGTATAAGAGTGGACGGTTTTTAATGCCAAAAGAGAAGAAACAATCTGAAAAAGTTGATATTGAGAAAGCTGTCGAAGAAGCTTTAAGGTTGAAAAGTGAGCTTAAGAAGGTTATTCGAGCTCTCAGGAAAGCAAGCAGACTTGATCGACAAAGTGCGTCAACTATCGTTTATAAGGTTGCTTTGGCTGATGTCTCCAAGGTGGAGCCTTATATTGACGAAATAATTGATGCTTTAAAAAGACCAGAGGGTCAAACTCGTTGGAGGGTTTTGCAAACCCTAACTCTCATGCTTCCCGAAAAGTCGAAGCAATGTTCGAAAGCTCTAGAAGATGCAGAGGAGTCGCTTTTTGATGAAAGCATGGGATCTTTGCGCCTTAGCGCATTTATTTTCTTTTGCGAATTTGGAAAAACTACTGAGGTGCGATCCAAAGAGGTTTGGCCTTTGATAGATGAAGCTATTCAATGCTATCATGGCGACGCCGAGTTCGACGACATGCTTGATTCTCTAATCGAATTTTCAAAAGGTAAGCTGGATGCGTATGTCAAATTGCAACTTGCTCAAAGGATGGCATTTGATTCAGAAAATGCAACCGGTCATTTAAAATCTGCAAGCTTGCAAATTATAAAAAACGTCTCAAAAGTTCCTAAGAAAAGTAAATAAAAGAATAGAAAGGTTGAAAACATGCCAAACAAGAAATCAGGGTTCGACATGTTATTAGACGCACTCAAGCAATCTGGTGCGAATTTTAATGGTGGGTTTCCTAACGAAGATAGAGAAGGCAGTGCAGGGACAAGCAATGACTCTGGATCTGGAGATGGGGGTCAAAGTCGTTCTAAAACGTTAAATGTTTCGTTCAAAGGTCCAAAAACCAGCAAGGGGAAAATCGGCTTAACTTTGATTGTTATTTTAATCCTTGCTTGTGCATATTGGTGGTTTCACCCGCCAATTAGCATCAATTCGCAAGATGTTTGGTTCGTTTTGTTGATATTTATAGCACTTCCTTTGTGGCTATATTTCACCTTTAAAGGACAATTGAAAAAAAATATAAAGTATCAAGGAGAAAAAGTAAGTGAGCAAAGTAAAAAGAAATATAGGCTCCTAAGATGGATCCCATTGCTTTTCTTGTTTATCTACTTAATTGGCCAATTGTTCTCATTGTCAATTTTCCCTGGGAATGCCGAGAGATATTCCTCGGTCATTAAGACTGACACTCTCGAATTTAAAGAAGACATTAAAGAAGTTGACTACAATCAAATTCCTGTTATAGACCGCGATTCGGCAATATTATTAGGAAATCGTGAAATGGGAACAATTTCTGAATATGTTTCACAATTTGAAATTTCTGATCTTTATTCTCAAATCAATTATCAAGGAAAACCTGTTAGGGTTTCTCCTCTAAATTATGCTGATCTATTTAAATGGTTCACCAACAAAGACAGAGGTCTTCCTGCTTATTCACTAGTTGACATGACAACTCAACAAGCGCAAATCGTAAAATTGGAAGACTCACCAATCTATTACTCTAAGAGTGAGCCTTTAGAGAGAAATATTGATCGTCATGTTCAACTCAAATATCCAACTTACATATTTGACGAGAAAAGTTTTGAGATAGATGAAAGCGGGCATCCATTTTGGATTTGCCCAGTTAGAAAATATACTATTGGTCTTTTTGGAGGCTATACAATCGATCGCGTAGTTGTTTGCGATGCAACAACTGGCGAGACCCAAGATCTCTCCATCGACGAAGTTCCCGAGTGGATTGACAGAGCATTCCCAGCAGACCTTTTGATAACTCAATATAATTGGTATGGTAAATATCACAATGGTTGGTTAAATTCCTTCTTGGGACAAGAGGGAGTTGTTAAAACTACTCCAGGAAACGACTCAACGCTTGGCTACAACTATATAGCTAAAGATGACGATGTTTGGGTCTACACAGGCGTCACATCGGCAACTGCCGATGACTCGATTATAGGTTTTGTTTTAATGAACCAACGGACTCAAGAATCGCATTTTTACTCAGTTTCCGGAGCAACGGAGACTTCTGCGATGGGATCAGCTGAAGGTCAAGTTCAAAATCTAAGATATTCATCCACTTTCCCGTTGCTTATCAACGTGGCAAATCAACCAACGTATTTTATGGCGCTAAAAGATAGCGCTGGGCTTGTCAAGAAATTTGCGATGGTTGACATTCAACGATATCAAAATGTTGCTGTCGGTGACACAGTTGCTCAAACTCAACAATCGTATGAGACACTTTTGGCAACAAATGGGCTCGTTAGCAATGAAAACAAGCCTAAAGATGTCACAGAAGCCTCGGGCAAGATCACTTTGATGGCTCAAGCGGTGATAGATAACAACACGCACTTTTACGTCATGCTAGAAGGCGATGATAAGCTATACGATTTTAAATTGCCTTCAATGCTTGACATTGTTAGATATAAGGAAGGATCAACAATAACGTTTGATTACATCAAGACTGATTCAAACACTTATGAGGCTTATTCGATAAAGTAATAAATTAAGTCTCAAAATTAAAAAAACTACTTGACATTATTCTCACTTGAGTATAATATGAATCTAAGAAGTTATTCGTTTTGAATTGTTTAACTTACTTAATTCATCCCTTTTAGGGAGATTCTCTTACTTACGAGCATCTCCCTCTTTCCTTTTTAGATAGAGTTTTTATTTAGATGCGATTAAAGTTTCAACAAATTGCTTTGCGCACCTACCTGACCTGCCGCCGTGCGCCATAGCAAAACGTTCAGCCAAAATGTCAATGTCATTTGGCGCTTTTCCAAAGTTTTCTTTAACCAACAATTCATTAACGATATTAAGATAAGTTTTCTTTGAAGGACGCGAGAATGTTATATGCAAACCAAATCTCTCAGATAGGGACACCATTTCTTGGATTGAGTCGTTGACGTGAATTTCATCGCCTTCACGATCTGACCACTTTTCTTTAACGATATGTCGTCTATTTGATGTTGCGTAGATAACAACATTATTTGATTGAACGGACAGTGAGCCTTCCAAAAGTGCTTTCATCTCTCCAAAAGCGTCGTCGTCAGTAGAAAATGATATGTCGTCGATAAAAATTATGAAGTGCAGAGGATTTTCTTCAATTTGGGCGATGATTTTTGGAATGTGCTTAACTTGTGATTTTTTTACTTCAATTATGCGAAGGCCCTGCTTGGCATACTCGTTAACGGCAGCTTTAACAGTTGAAGACTTTCCAGTTCCAGCATCACCTGTTAGGAGAATGTTTTGAGCTGGTTTGTTTGACAAAAAAGCAAGCGTGTTGTCGATAACAATTTTGCGCTCGCGTTCATAATCAAAAAGGTCAGCAAAACTTGTTGTGTCTGGATGTTTAACTGGCACAATGTCGTTTAAGTTATCATCAAATTCAAACATCACATCTTTACGCCATTTGCCATAACCTTGAGTGGAAATATTGTCAACAACATCTTTGAAAGCTTGCTTAATGTCAACATTGCTTGTTGAATAGGAGGGCAGTTCATCATTTTGTTCACATTTTAGATTTGCAATGTTTTGCAAAATTTTTAAGTCAAGCTCTAATGCATCTTGCATCTCTCTTGAAATCTTTTCACGATGCGCAATTTTTTCAAGATAAACATTTTCATCGTAGATAACCTGGTTAAGAACGTATTTTGATAAGTCACCGTTAGTTTTAACATAAAGCTCTCGGCAAAGTTTATGTCTGTCGTCAAGCGAATTTAGAAACTCGTTTTTAAAAGGTTCATTGAAAATTGTTAAGTGTTTTACGTTTGTGTCCATGTCTAATCGTTAACAATCGCTCCAAAAGCTCCGCCTGAAACTAGTTTTGCATAACGTTTTAAGTAACCTGAGAGTTCTTTAGTTTTAGGGGTGAAGTTTTCCATGCGCTTATCAATTTCAGATTGTTCAACCTTAAGCTCAATCGTGTTGTTTGGGATGTCAATTTTAATAATGTCACCATCTTGAACAATACCGATTAAGCCACCTGATGCTGCCTCAGGGGTGATGTGTCCCACGCATGCGCCACGAGTGGCTCCACTAAAGCGACCATCTGTTATGAGCGCCACAGACTCACCTAATCCCATGCCCATAATTGCAGAGGTTGGGTTTAACATCTCTCGCATTCCTGGACCGCCTTTAGGACCTTCGTAACGAATTACGACAACATCTCCTTCAACAATCTTGCCTGCGTTAATTGCTGCTTGCGCTTCTTCCTCAGAGTCAAAAACTTTCGCGGGTCCTTCGTGCACTAGCATTTTTTCTGAAACTGCACTTCTTTTAACAACACATCCATCTTCTGCAAGGTTGCCTCTAAGAACTGCAATTCCACCAGTTTCAGAATAAGGTTTGTCTATGTTTCGAATGATGTTAGTGTCGAGATTTTTGCAATTTTCAATGTTATCTCCGACAGTTTTGCCTGTTATAGTCATGCAATCTTTGTTGATTAAGCTCTTCTTTGAAAGCTCGTTCATGACAGCGTAAACACCGCCAGCTTCGTTTAAGTCTTCCATGTATGTTGGACCTGCTGGGGCTAAATGACAAAGGTTTGGAGTTTTTGAAGAAATTTCGTTTGCGATATCTAGGTTGATTTCAATGCCACATTCATGTGCAATTGCAGGCAGGTGCAACATCGAATTTGTTGAGCATCCCAGCGCCATATCAACTGTTAGAGCGTTTTCAAACGCATCGCGTGTCATGATATCGCGTGGACGAATGTTTTTGTTATACATTTCCATGACTTGAATGCCTGCTCGTTTTGCTAACTCGATCCTTGCTGAATATACAGCAGGAATCGTTCCATTTCCTCGAAGACCCATTCCCAAAACTTCAGTTAAGCAATTCATTGAGTTTGCTGTATACATCCCAGAGCATGACCCACATGTTGGACACGTTTTGCATTCGCATTCGCGGAGTTCTTCCGTTGTAATTTTTCCAGCGTTGAACTTGCCGACTGCTTCAAACATTGAGGAGAGGGAAGTCTTGTTGCCATGAATGTGGCCTGCAAGCATTGGACCGCCTGAAACAAAAACACATGGCACGTTAACGCGAGCCGCAGCCATCAAAAGCCCTGGCACGTTTTTGTCGCAATTTGGAATCATAACAAGAGCGTCAAAGGCATGAGCAATTGCCATGCACTCAGTTGAGTCAGCAATTAAGTCGCGTGTTACAAGGGAATATTTCATTCCGACGTGCCCCATTGCAATTCCATCACACACGGCAATTGCTGGAAATTCAACTGGAGTGCCGCCAGCCATCGCAACGCCAAGTTTGACTGCCTCAACAATTTTGTCCAAATTCATGTGTCCAGGCACAATTTCGTTATATGAATTAACAATGCCAACCAGCGGTCTTTTCACATCATCATCCGTCATTCCAAGAGCATGAAATAGTGAGCGTGCTGGTGCAAATTGCAAATTTTCGGTTCTGTCTTTGATGTCCATGGTGTAACTCCTAGTTTTTAGTAAAAGTATCGATTCTATTTTACAATGCGGAAGGACTGTTTAAGACAGTATATTTAAAAGTAAACTTTAAAAAAATTGAAATTGTGGGACTTGACTCCCATAATTACAAAAAAGTTGATAAAAATCAGTAAAATCTGTAGTTGAACTCCAAATTAGTCGTAGTATAATATTAAAATAAATCCAATTTGGACGAAGAGGTAGATATGTATATTGAACGCGAGATTCAAGCAACGTTGCAGAGGTTTATGAAACAGTTTAAGGTTGTGCTTGTGACTGGTGCTCGACAAACTGGGAAGACTACGCTGCTAAAGCATGTTTTGGGCAATGAGTTTAATTACGTTACGCTTGACGATTTTAATGAGTTAAACAATGCACTGAATAGTCCTTCCACTTTCATAACGGATTCAACGCTGCCTATTTTTGTTGATGAAGTTCAACTTGCACCAAGTCTCTTTAGGCAAATTAAGCTCGTGGTTGACAAAAGTGAGTTGAAAGGAATGGTTATTCTAACGGGTTCACAATCCTTCAGCCTTATGCAAGGGGTAAGTGAATCGCTGGCTGGGAGAGTTGGGATTTTGGAGTTGTCGAGCCTTTCTTTGAGAGAGATTGTTGGCTCTTCTACTAAAGAGGCCTTTGTGCCAAAAGTTAACAACAAAAATCAGACGGAGAATAACAATGGAAATTTTGATATCTGGTCTCACATCTGCAGGGGTTCTATGCCACGACTTCAAGATTCACAAGTGGAACGCGATGTTTTTTATTCTAGTTATGTGCGCACCTATCTTGAGCGTGACGTGAGACAATTGATAAATTTAAAAGACGAAACTAAGTTTTACAATTTTTTGGTTGCAATGGCTGCACGAACTGGTCAGTTGTTAAATGCAAGTGACGTTGCAGACACTGTTGGAGCTAGTGTTAAAACTGTGCAGGATTGGATTAGTGTTTTGGAAGCAAGTGACATTATTCATGTTTTGCAGCCATTCTGGTCAAATAGCGATAAGCGACTTACAAAATCCCCGAAGATTTATTTCCTTGACACTGGACTCGCATGTTATTTGACTGGTTGGGATACAGCGAAGCAATTACAGAGGGGTGCCATGAATGGGCATATGTTTGAGACTTTCGTGGTGTCTGAAATTCTTAAAAGTCACAAAAATGCGGGGAAGGATTTACGGAACATATTCTTTTATCGTGACAAAGATAAGCGAGAGATTGACCTAGTTGTTAAGCGCGGGCATTACTTGCATCCTGTAGAAATTAAGGTGAGTGGCAATGTTGGAAGTGATGCTGTTAAGAACTTCGATCTTTTGGGTAAATTCAGTGATTATGAAGTAGGTTTTGGGGCTGTTGTATGCCAAACGGGTTCACCGTATTATATTAACGAAAACGTTCAAGCAATATCTGTGTTTGATATATGAAAAAGGGGAGTTAACAAACTCCCCTTGAAATTTTATTAAACTTAAAGTATCAATTAATTGTTAATCAATTGGTCGTCGTCACTCCAGCTGTAAAGCTTGCGAATTTCTTTGCCAACTTTTTCTGATTGGTGCTCTGCTGCCTTTTTGCGCATTGCGTTGAAGTGAACTTGGCTGCCAGCGTCGCTCATGTCAAGCAAGAAATCTTTTGCGAAAGTGCCATCTTGAATGTCAGACAAGATTTGCTTCATGGCTTTCTTTGTGTCTTCAGTGATGATTTTTGGACCTGTTATATAGTCGCCATATTCAGCAGTGTTAGAAATTGAGTAGCGCATGCCTGCAAATCCTGATTGATAGATGAGATCAACAATTAGTTTCATCTCGTGAATGCACTCAAAGTAAGCGTTGCGCTCGTCATATCCAGCCTCAACAAGTGTTTCAAAGCCTGCTTGCATCAACGCACAAACGCCACCACAAAGAACAGCTTGCTCGCCAAAGAGGTCGGTCTCAGTTTCTGTTCTAAATGTTGTCTCTAAAACGCCTGCGCGAGCACCGCCGATGCCCGCCGCATATGCTAAAGCTGTGTCCCAAGCGTCTCCCGTTGCGTCATTTTCAACAGCGACGAGGCAAGGTGTTCCTTTGCCTGCTTGAAACTCGCTTCTGACAGTGTGGCCAGGAGCTTTTGGGGCAATCATGATTAGGTTAACGTCAGCTGGTGGTTTAATGCAGCCGAAGTGAATGTTGAAGCCATGAGCAAATGCGAGAGTGTTGCCTGCTTCAAGGTTTGGCTCAATGTCGTTCTTATAGAGGTCTGCTTGAAGCTCATCGTTAATTAGAATCATGATGATATCGCCTGCTTTTGCAGCTTCAGCGCTCGTCGTAACTTTCATGCCTTGGTCTTCAGCTTTCTTCCAACTCTTTGAGCCTTCGCGAAGACCTACAACAACGTCAACGCCACTTTCTTTTAAGTTTAGCGCATGAGCGTGACCTTGAGAGCCATACCCTATAATAGCAACTGTCTTTCCAGCTAGTTTTTGAATGTCGCAATCTTGTTCATAGAAAATTCTTTGCATTTTAATCTCCAACTTCCTTTCAATGAATATAAAAACTTATAAGATAACAGAATTGCTGATTGTTCTGCTTCCTTTTTCTAGGGAAACTGAACCTGTCCTACAAATTTCAAGTATAGTAAATTCGCGCATTATGTCAACGAAATCGTCTATTTTTTCAGTCGTGTCACAAAGTTGTAACATTATTGAATGGTTAGAGTAGTCAACAGTGTTTGCTCCAAATGCGTTCGCAGCAGCAATGATATCCGCTCGAGTTTTATTGTTGTTATCCATTTTCACCAACAAAAGCTCTCTTGAAATTGAGTTTGAATTGTCAAACTCTTTGATTGTTCTAACATCAGGCAATTTAACAAGTTGATTTTTAAGTTGTTCTTTTTTGATTTCTGTTCCTTCAAAAATGACGGTGATGCGGGAAAGTTCTGCGTCTTCGGTTTCGGAAACCGTTAAGGCGTTGATGTTGAATTGTCTGCGTCTAAACATTGATGTGACGCGATTAAGCACACCATATTTGTTACGGACAAGGACAGCTAGTGTATATTTTTGCATTCTAATCACCCAATTTCACAATGATGTCGTCAACTGAACCGCCCGGCGGAAGCATTGGCAAAACCATCTCGTCTTTATCAAGCGTTGCATTGACAACGTAAGGACCTTTTTCAGCAAAAGCTCTCTTTAACGCACTTTTAAGCTCTTCGATCGAAGTTGCATTTTCGCCATTTGCGCCAAATGCGCGTGCCACCTCAACAAAATCTGTCTTTCTGTCAAGGATTGTGTTCGAATAGTGCTTATCGAAAAACAATGTTTGCCATTGTCTTACCATCCCCAAAACCCCATTGTTCATAATTAATATAACGACAGGAACTTTGTTTTTAACGGCAGTTGCAAGCTCATTTAGACACATCCCAAAACTTCCATCACCTGTCACCAAAACGCTTTGTTTTCTAGTTGCTATGCTGGCACCTATTGCAGCTCCCAATCCAAAGCCCATAGTTCCAAGCCCTCCGCTTGATATAAATGTTCTTGGATTTTTATAAGTTAGATATTGTGCAGCCCACATTTGATGCTGACCTACGTCAGTACAAATTGGCGTGTCAGCCTTCTTTTGTTTATCAAGCTCGAATAGAATGTTTTTTGGAGTCATCCCGCTTCTTTGATCCTCATTATTTTTCTCAAATGCCTTTTTCTCAGCGATAAATGAGTTCCATTGCTCTCTTTTTTTAGGCTCTAGCGCTTTATTTATACGCCTTAATGAATCTTTTATGTCTCCTCTTATTCCAATTGCGCTCTTAACAGTTTTTGAAAGTTCAGAAGGATCGATATCAATATGGATTATTTTAGCTGCAGGCGCAAATTTTTCACGATTTCCTGTTGTTCTGTCATTAAAACGAACTCCTAGAGCGATGATTAAATCGCAATTGTGCATAGCAAGGGATGAGGCGTAATGTCCATGCATGCCTTGAAATCCTAAGAAGCGAGGCGTGCCGTCAGGCAAACCAGAAATCCCCATCAATGAACAGCCGATAGGGGAGTCAATTTTTTCGGCAAGCTCTAGCATTTCTTTTTGAGCGTTGCTAGTTATCATTCCTCCGCCAAAATATATATAAGGTCTCTTTGATTTATTTATAAGTTTTGCAGCCTCATTTATTAATGTTATGTCAGGCTCGTTAACGTGTGTTTTTTTAAAAGCTGCTTTTGGCTTGAAATTAAAAGTTGCCTGTTGGACGTCTTTTGGAATATCCACCAAAACAGGTCCTGGACGTCCTGAAATCGCAAGTTGGTATGCTTCGCGAATTGTGTCAGCTAGGTCTTCAACATTGTTGACAAAATAGTTATGCTTAGTGATTGGAAGCGTGATTCCCGTTATATCAATCTCCTGAAATGAATCGGTTCCAATTTGCCTTGTTGGAACGTTTCCTGTTATAGCCAAAAGAGGAACAGAGTCGAGATAGGCTGTTGCGATTCCTGTTACCAAATTTGTTGCTCCAGGACCAGATGTCGCAAAAACGACTCCGACTTTTCCAGTTGACCTTGCATATCCATCGGCAGCATGCGCTGCACCTTGTTCGTGGGCTGTTAAAATGTGATTAATTTTATCGCGATAAGTCCAAAGAGAGTCATAGACATCTATAATTTGCCCTCCAGGGTAACCAAAGATTGTGTCAACTCCCTGCTCTAGCAGGGTTTCAACTAGAATGTCTCCGCCTTTTAATTTCACTTTTTTTCAATTCCTCTCTTAATTAAATGAACGATGCAATTAAATCTCCGCATTCTTTGCAGCCAATTTTTTTCGTTCCTTCTGTGAAGATGTCGGCTGTTCTGTAACCTTCATCAAGGTATTTTGAAACTGCTGCTTCAATTGCGCCACTTTCATCATCAGCGTCGAAACTATATTTAAGCATCATTGCGGCAGATAGAATCGTGCCAATTGGATTTGCGATATCTTGACCTGCTATGTCAGGAGCGCTTCCGTGGATTGGCTCATAAAGACCGGATTTTGTCTCTCCAAGTGAACTTGATGGAATCATTCCAATAGAGCCTGTTATCATGGATGCTTCATCGCTTAATATGTCTCCAAACATATTTTCTGTGACAATAACATCAAATTGTGACGGGTCGCGAACTATTTGCATAGCACAATTATCTACCAACATTTCGCTCAATGTGACATCAGGATAGTCGCTTTCCATGTTATGAATTACCTCCAGCCAAAGGCGGGAAGTGTCTAGAACGTTGCTTTTTTGGACAACAGTCAGTTTTTTGTTGCGTTTTTGAGCCATCTCAAAACCGATTTTGCATATGCGCTTAATTTCGTCTTCGTCATAAGGCATGTAATCTATTGCATGTTTAATTCCATCGACCTCTTGAGTCTCGTGTTTGCCGAAATAAATTCCACCAATAAGTTCGCGAACTATCAAAAAATCGATTCCCTTTTCAACGATTTCATGTTTTAGTGGAGATGCACTTGCAAGCTGAGGCCAAATTTTTGCTGGACGATTGTTTGAATAAACTCCCATTGCAGCGCGAAGTTTTAAAAGACCCTTTTCAGGACGTAACTCTGATGGCATGTCGTTCCATTTATCACCGCCAACTGCCCCTAGCAAAACTGAATCTGATTTACAACAAATTTCAGCTGTTTTCTCTGGGAGAGGTTCTCCAAACTTATCAATTGCAACGCCTCCCATGTCAACAAATTCATAATTAAACTTATGATCAAATTTTTGAGCCACTTTATCCATAACAACCAAAGTTGCATCAACTATCTCTGGGCCAATCCCATCACCTTTTATAATTGCAATGTTTTTGTTCATTTTTTCTACTTTCCTTTTTTAATCGAAGACAAAAGACCACCGTCGGCAATAATTTTTTGAATGAAAGGAGGGAAGGGTTGAGCTGTGTAAGTTTTACCCGTTGTGTTGTTGGTTATTGTCCCTGAGTTAAAGTCGATCGAAACATTATCCCCTGCACTAATTTCTTCAGCAGCTTGTTCGCATTCTAAAATTGGAAGACCGATGTTGATCGAATTGCGATAGAAAATGCGTGCAAAACTTTTTGCTACAACGCAACTAACACCATTTGTTTTTATAGTTAAAGGTGCGTGTTCGCGAGAAGATCCGCATCCAAAGTTCCAGCCAGCGACAATGATGTCCCCCGAATTTACTTTGTCAACAAAGGTTGCATCGATGTCCTCCATGCAATGCTTAGATAGCTCTTGCGCGTCCGGCGTGTTAAGATAGCGCGCAGGAATTATGACATCTGTGTCAACGTTGTCAAGAAATTTAAAAACCTTGCCTTGAGCTTGCATTATTTTATTCCTTAATCTCTGTTATGTGTCCAGCTATAGCTGAAGCTGCGGCCGTTATAGGGGAGGACAGGTAGACTTCTGAATCCACGTGCCCCATTCTTCCAACGAAGTTCCTATTTGTTGTTGCGATGCACTTTTCTCCTGCAGCCAAAATGCCCATATATCCTCCGAGGCAAGGCCCACAAGTTGGAGTGGAGATCACTGCTCCTGCATCAATGAATGCGCTTGCCCATCCATTTTCTATGCATGCTTTATAAATGTCCATTGTTGCAGGGATTATAATGCAGCGTACTCCATCAGCGATGTGTCTACCTCGTAAAACTTCGTAAGTAGCTTTCATATCTTCAAGTCTGCCATTTGTGCAACTGCCTATCACCACTTGATCGATTTTAACGTCATGTAACTCACTTGCGTCTTTTGTGTTGGAAGGCAGGTGGGGGCAAGAAACAGTTGGTTTGATGTCAGCCAAATTTATGTCGATAACCTTTTCGTATTCAGCGTTAGCGTCTGCTTCAAAATATTTTGGCTTACGTTCGCTTCTGTCGTAAAGATATTCTTTCGTAATATCGTCAGCAGCAAAAATACCATTTTTTCCGCCTGCTTCAATCGCCATGTTGCAAATGCAAAGGCGGTCATCCATAGATAAGTTTTTGCAACCCTCTCCTGTAAATTCCATTGATTTATAGAGCGCACCGTCGACGCCAATCATGCCGATGATTGTCAAAATGAGATCTTTGCCTGAAACGTTTGAAGGCAACTTGCCTGTTAAGTTAAATTTGATTGCGGCCGGCACTTTAAACCACGCTTTGCCTGTTGCCATTCCCGCTGCCATGTCTGTTGACCCCACGCCAGTTGAGAATGCTCCTAGTGCGCCATAAGTGCAAGTGTGAGAGTCTGCTCCTATGATAACGTCTCCCGCTGTAACAACTCCTTGCTCAGGAAGAAGAGCATGCTCTATTCCCATTTTACCAACATCATAAAAGTGGCTAACACAATGACCACATGCAAACTCACGACACGTTTTTGATTGTTCAGCAGCTTTTATGTCTTTGTTAGGGACAAAGTGATCAAGAACAATCGAAATTTTATCTTTATCGAAGACATTTTCGAAATCAAACTTTTCAAATTCGTTTATGGCAACAGGCGTTGTTATGTCATTGCCAAGCACCATGTCTAGATTTGCCTCTATTAATTGTCCTGCGCAAACTTCGTCAAGTCCGGCGTGTTCAGCAAGAATCTTTTGTGTTAAGGTCATCGCCATTATTTACCTGCCTTGCACATATTTGCATAAGCGCTAAGAAGTGCGTTAACGTTGGCTCTCATAACGTCTGTGTCAGTTCCAGCTCCCCAATAAATATTTGAATCCTCATCTTGGATTCCGATGTAGGAAGCACCAACGCTTCTCGATCCATCTGTTTCCATTGAGTGTTGAGAGTAGACTTCAAGAGTGTAGTTCGCTTTAGTGATAGAACGAATGGCGTTATTTATAGCGTTAAGGCCTCCATTTCCGTTTGCGCTCATCTCTAACTCTTCGCCGTCCTTAACAACCCTCAGCTCAGCAATAGTCCCGTCCACTTCTGTTGATATATCGAAATCCTTAACTTGGATGTTGCTTTGCAAGTTAAGGTAATTTTCTTCAAAAATTTGATGAATTTCTTCTGGCTTGAGCTCTTTTTGTTGCTTGTCAGAGATATCTTTGCAAAGATAGGAAAAAGCTTCTCTCATCTTTGGCGGCAAAACATATCCATAGCTTTGCTCCAAAAGATATCCAATTCCTCCTTTTCCGGATTGTGAATTTACGCGTATAACATCAGCATCATAAGTTCTGCCTACGTCAGTTGGGTCAATTGGGAGATATGGGCAAGTCCACTCATGTAGATTGTTGTCTGATCTATATTTCATTCCCTTTGCAATTGCGTCTTGGTGAGAACCGCTAAATGCAGCAAAAACTAAAGATCCAGCGTAAGGAGCTCGTTCATAAACGTGCATCCTTGTGCATTTAACATACTTTTCGACGAGTCTATTCATGTTTGACAAGTCAAGTTTTGGGTCTACGCCATGCGAATACATGTTCATGGCAAGAGTTATTATGTCAACATTTCCTGTTCTCTCTCCATTTCCAAATAAGGTTCCCTCAACTCTATCAGCGCCCGCGAGAAGTGCAAGTTCTGTGTCTGCAACGCCAGTTCCGCGGTCGTTATGAGGATGGAGAGACAAAGTGACATTTTCTCTATATTTCAGATTTTTGCTCATAAACTCAATTTGTGAGGCATATACATGAGGTAAGCTCATTTCAACTGTGACAGGCAAATTGATTATGACATTGTTGTCTTCAGACGGCTCGAGGATGTCAAGAACTGAATTGCAAACATCGAGTGCATAATCAGGCTCTGTTCCAGTGAAACTTTCAGGAGAATACTCAAACCTAAAGTTACCATCATATTCGCTAGCAAGTTGTTTGACTAACTTTGCCCCATCTGTTGCAATTTTTTTAATTTCTTCTTTAGATTTTTTGAAAACTTGCTCCCTTTGTGCAAGACTAGTTGAGTTATAAAAATGAATAATCGCGCTTGGAGCGCCTTCGCAAGCTTCAAATGTCTTTCTGATTATGTGTTCGCGAGCTTGTGTTAAAACTTGCACTGTAACATCTTCAGGAATCAAATTCTCTTCGATCAATGTCCTTAAAAATTCGAATTCTGTCGCACTCGCTGCAGGGAAGCCAACTTCTATTTCTTTGAAACCGACTTCAAGCAAAACTTGGAAATATTCAAGCTTTTCCTCTAGGCTCATTGGGATAACAAGCGCTTGATTTCCGTCGCGCATGTCCACCGAGCACCAAATAGGTGGCTTTTCAATATGATCTTTTAATACCCACTCGTTATATTCTTGACTTACTGGAAAATACCCCGGTTTATATTTGCTTGCGTCCATCATTTTAATAATTCAATCTGCCTTCCAAATGTTTAAATTAGTGAATACGTTTTTTTAAACTTGTGCTATTGCTTCAACTTCAACTAGTGCTCCTTTTGGGAGATCTTTGACAGCAACGCATGAACGAGCTGGTTTTGAAGTGAAGTATTGAGCATAAATTTCGTTGAATGCCGCAAAGTCAGCGATGTCGGCGACAAAGCAAGTTGTCTTAATTACGTTGTCAAAATCCGCACCTGCTGCTTTTAGCACCTCACCAACGTTTTTGCATGCTTGATGAGCTTGCTCTTCAATAGAAGAGCCTGCGAATTCTCCGCTTTTAGGGTCAATTGGAATTTGTCCAGAAGTAAAAATTAGATCCCCTAGCTTGATTGCTTGAGAATAAGGTCCGATTGCTGCTGGTGCATTAGTTGTTGAAATCTTTTCACTCATTTCACTAACTCCTCTCGTTTGACAATAATTTTATAAAGGTGATTTTTATAAAAGCTTAAAACCCTCAGCATTTAGAGCTTCTTTAATGGCGTTAACGTGCTCAAAGTTTCTCGTTTCCATCTCTATCCTTAAATAGCAACCGTTAATGTGCAACGTGTTTCCTTTTTCATAATGAACGCCAGTTACATTTCCGCCATTGTCAGCAATAATTCTACTTATATCCTTAAGTTGACCAGGTTTGTCAATTAACTCAATTAATAAGCTTGAAGATCTTCCTGAGTTAAGAAGACCTCTATCGATGACTCTTGAAAGGGAAGTGACATCAATGTTTCCGCCAGAGACAATCGCAACAACTTTCTTTCCCTTGAGTTTAAATTTATTTGTCATAACTGCTGCAACAGCAGTCGCGCCTGCGCCTTCGGCGATCATTTTTTGACGTTCAATTAAAGCCAAAATAGCACTCGCAACTTCCTCATCGCTAACAAGAGCTATGTCGTCGACATACTTATTTACGGCGTCGAATGTGTTTTTGCCAGGCTCTTTAACCGAGATTCCGTCGGCTATAGTTGACACCGAATCAAGACACTCAATTTTTCCTGCACGAATCGAGTTATACATGCTTGGAGCGCCGCAAACTTGAACTCCTAGAACTTTAACACTTGGGCGCAATTGTTTAACAGTGTAGGCGATTCCAGAAATTAAACCACCGCCGCCAATTGGAACAACTATTGCGTCGATATCGTCAAGGTCGCTTAAAACTTCAAGGGCGATGGTTCCTTGTCCCAAGATTACATTTTCGTCATCGAAAGGATGAACGAATGTATATCCCTTTTCCTCCTTTAATTCGACCGCACGAGCGTAGGCATCATCATAGCATCCGCCAACGAGCTCAACTTCAGCACCATATCCCTTAGTTGCTTCAACTTTTGAAATAGGCGCTGTTCCAGGAAGGCAAATGTGGGACTTAATTCCGCATTTTGTTGCGGCGAGAGCAACTCCTTGCGCGTGATTTCCTGCAGAACAAGCGATAACGCCATTTGCCTTTTCCTTGTCGGTTAGCTTGGCAATTTTATAACCAGAGCCTCTAACTTTAAAAGATCCTGTTATTTGCAAATTTTCAGGTTTTAGATAAAGTTCGCATTCAGGTGCAATTCGATATGAGCGAACACACTTTGTCTCACGTATTATGTTTTTTAATATTCTTTGAGCTTCATATACCTTGTCTAGGCTTAGCATGTTTTCTCGTGACCTCCAAGCGTCTTTGTTCTTCGAACCTAATATTATATGCTAATGCAAATATTTATTCTTTGTCTTTAACAATTGCATTGTTTAACTAAATTGTTAATTATTTCCAAATCAAACGTAGTCTGATTTATTTTTACTTGTTTTCCCATGTAAAAGGAAGTCTGGCACCAATTTACTGTCGCTATATCTGCACAACCGTACTTGTAAAATAGCGAGCTCATAAACTAAGCTCACATAAGCCACGATGCCGCGCAGCGTTACTTATGCGCGAATTCATTTTCGTGGGAAATCAGTGCCAGACTTTGATTTACCTGGCAACTTTTTTGTGTTTTTCAACATTCATAAATGTTAATAAGCAAGCTCTCGAACTCTTCTTGCACGAGCGCAAATATTGCGCAGCGTTACTTTTGCAAAGATTCTTTCTTCGTAGGAAAATCGGTGCCAGACTTCGATTTACTTGGGGGATTTCTTACAGAAACAAACATAATGTGCTCAAGTATCGCTGCGCGGAAACGTCGCTCTCTCAAGCTCAATAAGCGAGCTTGCTCTTTTAAACTTTTAAGTTTAAAAATTTAAGTCTGGCACCGTTTTTCCGGCAAAGTTTTCTCGATAAAAGGAAGTCTGGCACGATTTACCATTGAATCAACGAGCTTGCTTTTTTAAACTTTTTGAGTTTCTAAAAAAGAAGAGTATGGAAATTTAAGTCTGGCACTGATTCTCTTCCCATGTTTTCCCAGTTAAAACAAAGTCAGGCACCAATTTACCAGGTTTAATTTTAAACACCCAAAAGTGTTAAAAAGCAAGCGCAAAAAGCTCGCTGATGAGTCCCAATTTATAGCGCAGCGCTACCTTTGGTTGGTTAGCTTATTTTTGAATGAGGGAAAATGCAAAGAGTTGCCTAGTAAATAAAAGTCTGACACTG
>CAVAIA010000076.1:0-3762 GCA_963588595.1 bacterium
CTCAAGACAGCGCATTGGGAATTAATCTTGGTGCTGATGTTGTCAGCTTTGCAACGCTAACACCTTATGCGATAATCGGGCTTTGCTTTGGACCGGTTGCTGGAGTCTTGGCTTCAAAATTCGGCTTTCATAAAGTTTTGAGAGGAGGATTGGTTGTTAGCATTTGTGGAGTTCTATTTGGAGTATATCTTGCGAACAATCCATCGATTCCGTCAACAGTAGCGATATCTGTAATTTTAGGTTTCTCTTACGCAGGAACTGCAAATATTATGCTCAATGGACTTGGTATAATTCTCTCACCGAAGGATAACGAGGGATATTTGCCTGGCATGAACGCTGGCGCATTTAATTTAGGTGCAGGTCTTTCTTATGCCGTGTTATACACAATAATGAACTCTTTTACCCTATCAAATGGGGCGGCAACAGGTTATGCTTCAGCCATGATCGGTGGTGCTGTTTTGCTCATTGGCGCTCTTTTAATGTCATTCGTTATACCTAAAAATGTTGAAGAATAATACACCAAAAATAATCGTTTTCGGATCCTTGAATATGGATATGTCCATAGAATGTGATCATGCTCCTGAGATAGGAGAGACGGCGATGGGCAGCGGATTTGTTATAAATCCCGGAGGAAAGGGAGCTAATCAAGCAGTTGCTTGCGCTAGGTTAGGAGGCAGTGTTTCAATGATAGGCGCTGTTGGCGCAGATTCACATGGCAAGCTTGCTCTCGAGAACTTGGATTTGGCGAACGTTAACCGCAACAAAGTTTTTGAACTTACTGAGGTTTCTTCAGGAACCGCGATGATAACGCGCGTTAATGGAGACAATTTTATCGTCGTTGATGGAGGAGCCAATCTTCGTCTTAGACATGAAGATGTTTCAAAAGCTATAGATGAGCTATCAAATCCAGGAGATTTTTTCCTAACTCAACTTGAGTGTGATATTGAAACAACTTTTCAATCATTAAAGTATTCGAAGAAAAAAGGGCTTTTTACAATATTGAACCCAGCTCCTGCAAAAAGGATACCGATTGATGTTATAAGTTGCCTTGACATGTTGATTGTAAATGAAACAGAGTGTAGAGCTATAACAGACATTTTCCCGGAGTCTTTTGATGATTGTCGCAAAGCGGCTTTAACCTTACAAGATTTCGGAGTTAGCATTGTTGTTATAACGCTCGGTGAACGTGGTTCTTTTGTTCTTTCAACTGACGAAGAGATTAAGTCAATCCCTCCGACAACAAAGGCGGTGGACACAACATGCGCTGGTGACACATACATTGGAGCTCTCTTAGCTTCTTTGTCATGTGGACATAGACTCAACGATGCTGTCGAGATAGCTACTCAAGCATCCGCGCTATCCACGACGATTGTCGGGGCGCAAACATCAATCCCAACCCTTGAAGAGGTTGGGATCTAGTTTAATTGCCTTTCAGCTAAGAATCTTGTGTTGTTAATCGCAAAATCCTTTTAAGCTTTAAATGTAGTCTCGCCATTCATAACAGTTTCAACCACATTCACGTTGTGTATTTCTGTTACAGGAATGTCGAAGAGGTTCTTGTCGAGAACAACAAGATCAGCGAGTTTGCCAACCTCGATAGAACCAATTTTTTCTTCCATGCGAAGTTCATAAGCATTGTTTATCGTGAATGACTCGATGCTTTCCTCTAACGTTGGACCTTGATTGCGTTCCAGCTCGTCATCATCTGTTTGCCTCGCATTTGTGCGTCTCATTCCAACTTCTATTGAGTTTAGCGCGTTTGGCTTTCCTGCAGCCACAGGAAAGTCGCTTCCTTGACCATATTTGCAACCTGCGTCAATTAAGCTTCTTATTGGGTAGAGAGGACCTTGAACGTTTGCTCCATAGAGCCTCTTTAAATCGTTTGCGCTTTCAATATGCCAAACACCAGTTGAGTTTATAAACGCACCAAGTTTTCCTGCGCGCTCGATTTGGTCTTGCTGCCAACATTCACAATGGGAGATGACAACGCGTGTGTCTGAGTAGCCAGCATCACGGATTGCTTCGAGCATATCTAGAGCATATATACATGTTTGGTCTCCAATAGCGTGCATGTTTAAGTCATATCCATTCTTTGCGACAAGAAGACCGATTTGTTTCGCTTGCTCAGAATTGAAGTTTGGAACAACTTTACCTATGCCATCATATCCATTCACAATTGAAGCGCTTTTTGACTCCATGACGCCATCGCCGAGGATTTTGAAATATCTAAATGCGAGTTTGTCAGTGTTTTTAAGGTTTTTAATGAGCTCGCTAGCACCCTCGATGCACTCTTCTATTTCATTCATGCTAGTTGCAATATAGAACCCGCCTATGAGGCGCTGCGGAAACTCATTTGAGTTGATCCAATTTGCGAATTCTTTGTCAAGCGACTCTATAACAAAGCTAAAAACTCCGCAATCCGCAAACGTTGTGTAACCAAGTTCTGAAAATTGTTTTCCGAGATCTAAAAGTTTATTCTTGAATATTTCTCTCGGAAAATAATTTGCACCTTTCGCAACTTGTATATAACAACTCTCTATGCATCTGCCTGTTGGGTTGCCCTCTTCGTCGCGAACGAAGTAGTTTGAGCCTGGTGTTATGTCAGGAGTGTTTTTGTCAATCCCTGCAAGCTCGAATGCTTTGGAGTTGCACCACGCTCCATGGCAAGAAGAGGCAACAAGCAAAATTGGCTTGTCTGAACAAATTTTGTCTAGCGCGTCAACTGTTGGATGGTAGTTTGCAAAAATTTCATCGTAAAAACCATGCCCAAAATATGTGTCATTGTCAGGGTTTGCTTCAACATATTCCTTAACTTTGTCCAATATTTCTTCTTCGCTCATGCATCCAGCGAGTTGCGCCCCACTCATGAAAGCTGCGCTCATGAGGGGATGAATGTGACCATCAATAAATCCAGGCAACATCATTTTTCCGCCCAAGTCTTCAACATCTGTGTTGTCTTCTTTCATAGATAGAGCTTCTTCACTGTTCCCAACGTAGACGATTTTTTCTCCGTCCAAGACGACAGCTTCAGCCCAAGGTTGCTCTTTGTTTACAGTGTAGATTTTTCCGTTATAAAAAATTTTTGTGGCATTCATAAATACAGGAATTCCTTTCATTAAGACCCAATAAATCTATAAATATATTTTATATGAAAGTTATCTGGAAGGTTTTAGATTATAGTTAGTTTATATAAATTGTTTACTTAAAAGGAGTTTGAGCTATGAGTGAAAACAATAAGGTAATTTATCGTGATTTTGATAAAAAAGATATCGATGAACTTGCGATTTTGTTAGCAGAAATTTGGAATCCTAGTTTGTGTGGAGAAGTTGCTTTGCAAGCTGGCAAAGTTGACTTAGCGCATTTTGCTATAAGTGCGACATATTGGAAAATTGCTGAGTTGAATGGAGAGGTTGTTGGGGTGGCTGCAGTTCGAGTTGGGCAGCCTTCTTTAGAAAGTGTTGAGTTTTGGGAAAACTTATCTAATCAATCATTTGCAAAGTTGGATAAACTTGACTCAAAAGCTGCTAAAACGCTAAAAGATTATTATGAATTTGAGCGAAATGCACATGCTCAAATGATGGAAAATTGTGAGTGTGACACAACTTATGAGTTATCGCTGTTTGCAGTGTCTAGCAAATCAAGGGGTCATGGAGTTGGAAGTGAACTTTTACGCCAATGCGTTTCTCATCTTAAGGAAGCTGGTGCTAAGAGCTATTTTCTCTACACAGACACCAATTGCAATTGGCAATATTACGAAAATAG
>CAVAIA010000077.1:0-23480 GCA_963588595.1 bacterium
CAAGAAGACAAAGTTGAAGCAATTGTTGTTTTGCCTCGTGAACTTTTCATGACAACAGATATTTCTGTGACACTTTGGGTGCTCAATCAAAACAAAAAAGCGAGTGAAAAGAACGGCAGAGTTTTGCGAGACAGAACCCATGAAATTCTTTTCATTGACCTTCGCACCTGGACACAAAACGCAGTTTCAAAGCAAAGGAAAAAGAAGGTTCGTTTGGGTGCCGACCAAATTAAAAAAGCAGCAGAAATCTATCACACATGGCAGTGCGTTGGAACAGATGGAAGCAACTATGCAGAGACTGAACTTTATCGCAGTGTTGGAATTGATGAAATTGAAGAAAACAACTGGGCTTTGACGCCAAGCAAATACATCGAATTTATTGATCACGACATGCAAATTGACTTTGATGCAGAAATGAAACGAATCAAAAAAGAAGTGTCAGACATACTCGTTGCACAACAAAAATCCCAAGAAAGCTTAAAAGCGGCGTTTGAAGGAATTGGGTATGATTTAGTTGTGAATGAGAAGTGAAACGAGGATTTAGGAATGAATAGTTTTGATAAGACCATATTGCAAGCAATTCAAAAGATAAAGGATGATATTCTTAAAACACGAACAGCTGTTTTTCAAAATGCTAACTCTGAACTCCTTTCAATGTATTTTAGAATTGGAAAAATCATTTCGAAGAACACTAATTATGGGAATAGATTTGTTGAATCTCTTTCGAAAGGAATAAAGGCTGAATTTAAAGATTTAAAGGGATTCTCTGAAAGAAATTTATTTAGAATGAAGCGCTTTTACGAGGTATATAAGGATTTTTCAATTCTGCCACCGCCAGTGGCAAAATTGCCATGGTCACATAATAACATCCTCATCGAAAAGGAAAAGGATTTTGATAAACGTTTATGGTATGCAGAAAAGGCAATTGAAAACGGTTGAAGCAAAGTTGTTTTAGACCACCAGATTGACCTAAGGCTTTACGACAGGCAAGCAGATTCTTCAAAGAAACTCTCAAATTTTCCCGAAAAGCTACCTCAACCTCAAAGCGAACTTGACACTGAAATTATTAAGGATCCTTACATTTTTGAATTGACTGGCTTGAAAGAAAGCACTTTTGAAGGTGAGATTGAAGAAAAATTAATTGAGAATATTAAATCTGTTCTTCTTGAGCTCGGCAAAGGTTTTTCTTTCGTTGGCAATCAATATAAAATTTCAACAGATAACAAAGATTATTACATTGACTTACTGTTTTACCACCTTGACCTGCGGTGCTATGTCGTAGTTGAGTTAAAAACCACTGACTTTCAGCCTGAATTTATGGGTCAGTTACAATTTTATGTTAAGGCAGTTGATGAAACTTTAAAAAAGGATTTAGACAATGACACAATTGGTATGCTTTTGTGTAAAAACAAAGACCGACTGTCGGTTGAGTGGTCGCTAAAAGCCACGAATGTACCTGCTGGTGTTGTGTCATATGAGGTGACAAGTTGCCTACCAACAGAGGACGAAATTAACCAAATGATAAACCTGACAAACAAAGAAGGGTGAGTGGCTCACTCATGCCATTAACTGATTACAAACTCTCGAGTCACCCTGACACGCAAAATAGAAGTGGATGCACCCCCTCATGTCATCCTGAGCGAAACGAGAACACGCAGTGTTCGAGCGGAGTCGAAGGATCTCCTGCCAGCACGCAACAATTTAAAGGTTTCCCACCATGCCATTAACTAATTACAAACTCGGTGACTTGATTGAACAAAATTCCGTCGCATGTGGGATTTCAAATTTAACTGCAAACGAGGTTTCAGGTGTTAATCGTGACAAAGAGTTTTTCGAGCCAACAAAGCAAGTTGGAAGCGACACCAGCAATTATCAAATTGTGGAACCTAAACACTTTGCGTGCAATTTAATGCACGTTGGGAGAGATTGCCTTTTGCCAGTTGCACAAAATTGCACCAGTAAGAACAAATATGTTAGCCCTGCATATTCAGTTTTTAAATTAAAGGAAGATGTTCCACTTCTTTCGACTTATTTTCTAATGGCATTGAAATCAACCGAGAAAGACAGATATTTCTGGTTTCATGCGGATGGTTCAATTCGTGATGGGATGTCTTGGGATGACTTTTGCAACACCTCTCTCTCCCTTCCCCCTTTGCCCATCCAGCAAAAATATGTTGATGTTTACACCTCGCTTGTGCAAAACGCCAAAGCCTTCGAGGCAGGAGCAGAAGATTTGAAACTTGTGTGTGATGGGTTTATCGACAAGTTGAAACACAGTGCCAAAAAGCAAGCATTTGGGGAATTATTACAGCTGGAAGACAATCGTAATGTGAATAATGAAATTAAGGAAATTAAGGGCATCAACATTGATAAAGTTTTTATGCCAACGGTTGCTGACACATCTGGTCTAAATTACTCAAATTATAAAGTTGTCCAACATGGGCAATTTGCTTTTTCTGGAATGCAAACAGGTCGCGACAAATGCATTCGATTTGCACTTCAAAATTCAGAGGTTCCAATCATTATTTCACCAGCATACACCGTCTTTTCGATTAAAGATAAGAATGTTGTTCCTGAATATATTATGATGTGGTTTTCGAGAGAAGAGATTGATCGAGAGGGCTGGTTTAGGAGTGATTCAAGCGTTCGTTCAAACCTTGATTTAGACAGATTTTATGAGATGGAAATCCCCATCCCACCCCTTGAAACTCAAAAATCAATAGTTAACATTTTTAATGCAATGAATTCTCGTAAAAAAATGGCTGAAGAGCTCCGCCAAAAAATCAAGGAAATCTGCCCCGTTTTGATTAAGGGGTCAATTGATGAAGGGAAGGCAGCGGATTAAATGGCAAAGTTAAAAGAGTTCAATGGAAAGTTTTGCGAAAGCCAGTATGAGAGTGTTTTCATTGAAATGTTACAGAAGAAAGCTGGTTGGAAGAATTATTCCTGCGGAAACACTTTAAAACGCAAAGCAACAGATGTTTTAATCAAGGAAGACTTCTTTTCCTTCATGCAAAAGACTGCACCTGAGCTCACTGAAAATGAAATTGAACAAATTTTTAGCACGATTGCCTTGGCAGGTGGTGAGAGTCATTTTGCAACTTTGCACAAAATTTACGACTGGATGAGTGGCGGCTTGCAGTTCACGCCTGAAGGTGGGGTTGCTCAAATTCTTGATTTGATTGATTTTAAAAATGTTGACAACAACATCTTTCGAGTTGTCAATCAGCTTAAAGTTGAATACAAAAATCAAGGGCAAAAGGAGGTGCGAATCCCCGATCTTTTGCTTTATGTGAATGGACTTCCTCTTTGCATAATTGAGCTTAAAAACCCTGCCGATGAAAACGCAACAATTCATGACGCATGGAAACAAATTACAAAAAGATATTGGCGAGACATTCCGCACCTGCTTCATTTTTGCCCGCTTTCCTGCATTTCTGATGGAGTGAAAACACGCCTTGGAACAGTGCGAACACCCTATGAGCATTATTACGCTTGGAGACGAGTTAACGATTCCGACCCTGTTTCAAACGCTCCTTTTGATGAGCTGGAATGCATGATTAAAGGGGTTTACGCACCGAAACGATTCCTTGAAATTTTCAGAGATTACATCCTGTTTCAAGATTCAAACTTTGATGCGGGTGAAAAAGAGATTGTTTGCAGGTATCCTCAATTTTTTGCGACACGCCTTTTGAAAAAGAGCATTGTGGAAGCCGTGCAGAAAAAGTGTGGCAAAGGTGGAACCTATTTTGGTGCCACGGGTTGTGGGAAAACATACACAATGGCTTTTCTTGCTCGGCAGCTTGCACTTCGTTGTTCGCAATTTGAAGGCATGGGTTCGCCAACAGTTGTGCTCATTGTTGACCGTGAAGACCTCCAAACTCAAAGTGCACAACTTTTTACGCGTGCGAAAGACTTTTTGAATTTGGGTGAGGTGAGCATTGTTAAAAGCAGAGACGAGCTTAGATGCGAACTTGGCAGCCGTGAAAGTGGTGGTTTCTACATCTGCACAATTCAGAAGTTTTGCGACCGCGAGGGCGACAAAATCGGGCTTGTTAACAACCGTGCCAACATAATTTGTTTTTCTGATGAAGCTCACAGAACTCAAATTGAACGTGCTAAAAAAATCAAGTTCAGCAAGGATGCAGATGACAACATGCGCGCCATGCTCTCAAAGCCCTATGCAAAAGTTCTGCGTGAGGCTCTGCCACATGCAACATTTGTTGGTTTCACTGGCACTCCAATTGATGAGTCCTACCAAACGTTCGGCGATGAAATTGACAGATACACAATGGATCAAGCTGTGGCAGACGGCCTCACAGTTCCAATTAAATATCACCCAAGAATTGCTCGCGTGCTTTTGCAAGGTGAACAAGCAAAGCAAATTGAGGAATATTACCGCAATTGTGCTGAAGATGGAGCAACTGCTCAAGACATTGCACGAAGCAAAAAAAGCATGTCTTCAATGGAAGTGATTTTGGGTGATGACTCTAGGCTTTCTCGCTTGGCGACCGACATCCATAATCACTATGAGGCTTGCGTGAGTCAAGACCCACATCGCACACAAAAAGCAATGATTGTGTGTTCAAGCCGAAACATTGCTTTTTCTCTTCTGAAACATTTCAAAAAGCAGTTCCCCGAATGGTTTGAAGAGAAGAAAACGCCCGATGGAGTTGAGGTTACGAAAGAGGAACTTGCAACCTTGGAAGAAATGCCCAAGATTGCTTTCGTTGCAAGTGTTTCAAAGAATGATGAGGAAGAGATGTATAACTATCTCGGTGGTGTTAAGTGTGACGCACGGAATAAAAAGTTGGATGCAGCCTTTAAAAATGACAAGTCGAACTTTCAAGTTGTTATTGTTGTTGACATGTGGGTCACTGGTTTTGATGCACCATCGCTTACGTATATGTATAACGACAAGCCTTTAAAAAAGCACATGCTCGTGCAAACAATTTCACGCGTTAACAGGGTCTACCCTGGCAAGGATTACGGGCTCATTGTTGACTACATTGGCATTCGCGACAACATGCGTCAAGCTATGGCGATGTATGGCGGCGACAATTCTGTTGCGCTTTCAAAGGACGACACAAAAGCTGCGTTTAAGATTTTCTATGAACTTCTAGGCGTGCTGAAAGACCTCTTCAAAGGTTTTGACTTAAAACCTTTTCTTGACACAAAAACAGATGACTATGAGCGTTATCGGCAACTTGCAGGTGCTGCCGAATTTGTTTTCTCAAACACACAAATGTTTAAGGCGGGCGAAAAAACAAGTTCAAAAACCATCACTTTCAAGTCATACTTTTTGGGTTATACAAAACGCCTCAAAAAAGCTTATGACATTTGCTTTCCAACAGGAGACTTGGCAGAGAGCGATTCTGCACTTGCACAGTGCTTCATTGCAATTGCAGGTTTTGTGCGAAAAATGAGCATTGGTGAGCACGACGAATTTTCAATGAATGCGGCAGTTGAAAAGATGGTGCACGAGGCACTGCGTTACAACAAAGTTGAAGACGTTTTTGAAACAAGCGACGTTGAGAGCGTTGTTGGTCCTGATTCCACAGTGTTTTGTGGTGATGTAAAAATGCCAGCAGCTAAACTTGAGTTGTTGCTAAAACTGCTGAAAAGGCAAATTGGTGAATATGGGAAATATAACAAACTGGCTGCCAAAAAATTCCAAGATATGCTTCAAAAAACCGTTGAGGAATATAATGAACGCAGGAGCAAGCTTGATGTGCAAGAGGCAGGAGAGGTTCAAGAAGACGCTGCCACCCGAATCATTTTGGATGCAACTGAGCAGGCTCACATCATTTTGCAAGCTCTGGATGAAAACAAACAGAGTTTCAGAAAACTTGGACTTTCGTTTGTTGAGAAAGCTTTTTATGACATTTTGGTTGAAATGCGTGATGAACACAATTTTGAGTTTGGTGAGGATGTTGAAGTTGATGGTGTGGTCGTTAACGAGAAATGTAAACAACTTGCCCAAAAGATTAAAAACTTAATTGACTCAAAGAGTGAATATGCCGACTGGCTCAACAACAGAAACATTCGTCAACAATTGAAGCTTGACATCAAAATGTGCCTTGTTGAAAACGGTTATCCTCCGCAATATTCCCCACAAGTGTTTAATCAAGTCATGGACCAAGTTGAAAATTTAGAGGAGAACACAACAGAGTAGCCTTAATTCTTTGCTATATCTGTTTGACACTTTCGTAAAGATCTAATGAAGAGTATGCAGCTAAACATATCAGGAATTGAAGTTTTTCTCTCCAAAAACAAAGGTCAAAAAAATCTTTACTTAAGGGTTTGTCCACCTGATGGGATGGTGAAAGTTTCTGCGCCGGCAGGGGTAAGTGACGCAGAGATTGAAAAGTTTGTTCTCTCAAAAATAGAGATGATTAAACGCCATCAAAAGCGTATATTGTTAGAAGCACGCATGGCTAGACGAGAGTTTGTGACAGGGGAGGAGTTTTATCTTTTTGGAATGCCTTTTACTTTACAGGTGGTTTTGACACCTACTAACAAAAAAAGCAAGGTTGAAAAGTTCTCAAACAAGCTTATTTTATGTGTTCCAAAAGGGTCAACGAGTGACTTTCGAAAACGAAAAATTGATGAGTGGTATAGAGTCGAGCTTACGAAAGCCATTGAGGATATGCTTAAGCCTTTGCAAAAAAGAGTTGGCGTTTGTGCAAGCGAGTTTCGAATCAAAGATATGAAAACTCGATGGGGGACGTGTAACGTGCGAGATGCTCGAATTTGGATTAACTTGCAACTTGCAAAAAAACCGATTGAGTGCTTAGAATATGTCATGGTTCATGAACTTTGCCATTTGCTTGAGAGGAATCACACAAAACGCTTTTGGTCACTTGTGGAACAATTCTGCCCAAATTGGAAGGAAGCAAAAAAATCCCTTGACGAGATGCTACTAGGTTGTAATGATGATGCAAGAAAGTAAATATAGAATTTATTACTTGATATATGCATAATATACATATATAATAAATATAGTAAGTATGGATTTTAAGAATGACTACATAAATTTTGAATGGGATGACAACAAAGCAAATGTCAATGAGAAAAAGCATGGAATATCATTTGAGAGAGCAACAGAAGTTTTCTCAGATGAATTCGCAAGAGTTTTGCCAGACAAAAAGCATTCAGATGTTGAGGATAGATTCCATATCATTGGTATGGATTTAACATCTTCAATCTTGCTTGTGTGCTATTGCGAACGGAATTGCGGCAACACCTTAAGATTGATTTCTGCAAGGAGTGCCACAAAGAATGAGGAAAATCAATATTGGAACTTAAGGAGAAAATATGAGTGTTAGTAAAGAAGAGTTAGAAGACATGCCAGAAGTCGATTTTTCGGACAGTATCGCAAATCCATATGCAAACCGTGTTAGGAAACGTGTGACTATTAACCTGGACGGAAGCACTGTTGACTATTTCAAGCAAGAGGCAATGCAAACAGGTTTGCCTTATCAAACATTAATTAATGTGTATCTTGGACAATGCGCAAGAGAAGGAAAACATTTAACATTTGTTTAAAACTTTCAATATGGTTTTAATCTCTTAGAACCAAGGTCAAAAAAAATTAAGTCCCTTAAAAAATTTAAGGGACTTAAAAAATTTTTCCAATTGAAGGTTATTTTAAATCATTAATTTAGACAATTCCTTGCGCCATCATTGAGTTTGCAACCTTCATAAATCCTGCAATGTTAGCACCACTGACAAAGTCTCCCTCTTTGTCATATTCTTTTGAAGCCTCATCAATTTGTTTATAGATCGACTTCATGATGTCTTTTAATCTATTGTCAACTTCCTTGAAAGTCCATGAAAGCCTCTCAGAGTTTTGCGACATCTCAAGGCCAGAGACTGCAACTCCACCAGCATTAGCAGCTTTTCCAGGGATAAACGCAACACCAGCTTCTTGAAGAGCAACAGTAGCTTTATAAGTTGTTGGCATGTTAGCACCTTCAGCAACAACTTTGCATCCATTGTCAATCAAGTTCTTTGCATCATTTTCATCTAGCTCATTTTGAGTTGCACAAGGAAGCGCGATGTCGCATTTAATTGACCAAACGCCTTTGCCCTCGTGATATTCAACGCCTTGTTTTCTTTCAGCATATTCAGAAATTCTTCCACGCTCAACTTCTTTGATTTGCTTAACAAGTTCAACATCGATTCCATCTTTGTCATAAACCCAACCATTTGAGTCACTCATTGTAACAACCTTAGCGCCAAGTTCTTGTGCTTTCTCAGCTGCATAAATTGCAACGTTTCCAGAACCAGAAATTGTTACAGTCTTGCCTAAGAAACCATCCCACTTTTGACCAAGAAGCTCACTTGTTATGTAGACAAGACCATAACCAGTTGCCTCTGTCCTTGCAAGCGATCCGCCCCAATCAAGACCTTTTCCTGTCAAAACGCCAGTAAACTCATTTCTAATTCTCTTATATTGGCCAAACATAAATCCGATCTCACGTCCACCAGTTCCAATGTCTCCAGCAGGAACGTCGGTGTTAGGGCCGATATGCTTGCAAAGTTCTGTCATAAATGATTGACAAAAACGCATAACTTCCATATCCGATTTGCCTTTAGGATCAAAATCAGATCCGCCTTTTCCTCCTCCCATTGGAAGAGTTGTTAGTGCATTTTTAAAGATCTGCTCGAAACCTAAAAACTTGATGATTCCTAAGTTTACCGTTGGATGAAGGCGAAGACCTCCTTTATAAGGCCCAATCGCGCTATTAAACTCAACTCTCATTCCGCGGTTAACTTTAACATTGCCCTCATCATCAACCCAAGGCACTCTAAACATAACAACTCTCTCAGGCTCCGTTATCCTCTCAAGAAGAGCTGCTTTTTGAAATTCTGGATGACGATCAAAAACAGGCTCGAGCGAGTTGATAACTTCACTTGCGGCTTGAATAAATTCAGGTTGATCAGGATTTTTTTCTTTCAATTGTTCTAAAACATCGCTTGTGTAACTCATTTTTGCCCCCTTTGAAGGTTGATATATTTGCGTTTGTTAATTGAACAATAACTAGAATACCGCTCATTCACAAAAGTTATGTTTCAATTGTGCTAAATCTAATATATACTTAATTTAAGGCAGTTTTTTATTCTAATAAATGCACCTCTAACTGCCAAAATTCGTTTTGTTACAAATTTGTTTCATGGAGGCAGCAATGAGTCGTTATCCTGAAGTGTTAGTCGTTATGGGCTCAAGTTCGGACGCAGAAACTGTCAAGTTAGCAGAAGACATACTCCTTGACTTCGATGTCCCTTACGAGCTAAGAATAATTTCTGCTCATAGAACCCCAAATGAAGCGATGCAACTTGCAAATGATGCTAAATCAAGAGGCTTTAAAGTTATTATTTGCGCAGCTGGAATGGCAGCTCATCTAGCAGGAGTTTTTGCCGCAAACACAACATTGCCTGTTATCGGTCTTCCTTTAAGCGGAGGACTTCTTGGGGGTGTCGATTCGTTATTTTCAACAGTGCAAATGCCAAGCGGATTTCCAGTTGCAACAGTGGCAGTTGATGGAGCAAAAAATGCAGCTTTGCTCGCTATATCAATCTTGGCGCTCTCAAATAAAGATTTGTCAAACAAACTTGGCGCCTATAGACAAAAAATAAAAGAAGACGTTTTAAAAAAAGATGACGAAATTGGCAAAATTAACTAACTTAAAGGAGCTGTTAAAAATTGAATTTTGAAACTAAAGAGATGCTCTATGAAGGAAAAGCAAAGCAAGTTTTCTCAACTAATGATAAAGATGTTGTCATGGTCCACTATAAAGACGATGCCACAGCAGGGGATGGCGAAAAGAAAGGTTCAATTAAAGATAAAGGGATTGTTAACAACACGCTTAGTAATGCTCTAATGCAAAAAATTGAAAAGGAAGGAATCCCGACCCACTTTATTCAACAAGTAAATGATCGCGACACATTCGTAAAAAAAGTTGAAATAATCCCCCTTGAAGTGATTGTCAGAAACATAGCAGCAGGATCTTTTTCAAGGCGAATGGGCATCGATGAAGGAACTTCTTTAAAGTGTCCAATTTTAGAGTTCAGCTACAAAAATGACGATTTGCACGATCCTTTAATTAACCATTACTATGCGCTAGCTCTTGAATTAGCAACAGAACAAGAAATTGAAAAGATAACTAATTATGCCTTTGAAATAAATAAAATTTTGCAAAAAATATTAGACGAAGCTGGGATAATCCTCGTTGACTTTAAACTTGAATTTGGAAAAACGTCAAATGGAGACTTAATTTTAGCTGACGAAATTTCGCCCGACACATGTCGCTTTTGGGACAAGTCAACTAAAAAAAGCCTCGATAAGGACCTTTTTAGAAAGGGAATCGGCGGAGAAGACGCAGCTTACAAAGAAGTTATGGAAAGGCTTCTTAACTAATGACTAGCCCATTAAAAAAACTCAATGAAGAATGTGGCGTTTTTGGGATTTATGACCCAAAGGGAGAAATGGATCTCGCATATGAGACTTATAGAGCTTTATTCTCATTGCAACATAGAGGTCAGGAGTCTTGCGGAATTTCAATAAATGTTGATGGTGTGCTATCAACGACTGTAGGAATGGGTCTTGTTAGCGATGTTTTTACTAAAGATAAACTAGACGCAATTTCTAAAGACGCAAAAATGGCAACAGGCCATGTTAGGTATGCAACTTCAGGGCAAAGGTCAATATCCAACGCTCAACCAATGGTCGTTCATCATTCAAAAGGCGCCCTTTCTCTTGCTCATAATGGCAATTTAACTAATGCTCTAAAACTTAGACATGAACTTGAAAATAAGGGTTCAATTTTTCATGGAACGTCTGATAGCGAGATCATCTCTCATATCATCACTCAAATGAGAATAACATCGCCCGACATTGAAACTGCAATTAAGAAAACTATGGATGTGATAAAAGGCGCTTATTGCCTAGTTTTAATGAGCGCAACTAAACTTATTGCTGTCAGAGACCCCAATGGAATAAGACCTTTATGCTTCGGAAAAACTGAAGATGGAGCTTGGGTTGTTGCGAGTGAGTCGGTTGCTCTTGACATAGTTGGCGCTAAGTTAATTCGAGATGTTAAACCTGGAGAGATAATAGTTTTTGACATCGATGGAATGCGCTCTATTGAAGATAAATGCAACGTAGCAAAACACAACCTTTGCGTTTTTGAATATATGTATTTTTCAAGACCTGACTCAATTATTGAAAAAACATGCGTTCACGAGGCAAGAGTTGAGTGCGGAAGAATGCTTGCAAGAGCAGACTCAATTGATGCTGATGTTGTTATAGGCGCGCCAGATTCTGGCCTAGACGCTGCTCAAGGATATGCAAAAGAAAGTGGAATTCCTTTTGAAGCAGGAATCGTTAAAAGCAAATATGTTGGAAGGTCATTTATTCAAGGTTCACAAAATGAAAGAGCAAACACAGTTAGAATTAAGCTAAATCCTATTCCTTCATCAATTAAAGGCAAAAGAGTAGTTCTCGTCGATGACTCAATCGTTAGAGGAACAACCTCAAAGCGCTTAATTGAACTTTTGCGCAGAGCAGGAGCGAAAGAGGTGCACTTTAGAGTTTCTTCTCCTCCTTTTAGATATCCATGTTTTTTTGGGACAGATGTTGCCGATGTTGATCAATTAGTTGCAAATGGTCGCACGGAAGACGAGATATGCAAAATTTTAGGTTGTGACACTTTGCTATATTTATCGATTGAAGATTCAAAGAAAATTGCAATCCATTCTGATTGCGGGTTTTGCATGGGATGTTTTACGGGCGAATATCCTGTAGAGATAACTGAGAATCAAAATGAAATTCCTTACACTCGTCCATTAAGCAAATCTGGAACTGGTAAAAAGTTATAGAAGTTAAAGGTGAAATTTTAATGAGTCTAACTTATAAAGATGCAGGGGTTGACGTGGAAGCTGGATATAGAGCTGTTGAACTCATGAAAAAACATGTCAATAAAACGCTTAGACACGAAGTTGTTGGAGGGCTTGGCTCTTTTGGAGGCGCTTTTGAACTAGATCTTGCCTCTAACAATATAAAAAATCCAGTTTTAATTTCAGGAACTGATGGGGTTGGAACTAAGCTAAAAATTGCTCATATAATGGACAAACATGACACAGTTGGCATTGATTGCGTTGCAATGTGTGTCAATGACATAGCTTGCAGCGGAGCTGAGCCTCTCTTCTTTTTAGACTACATTGCTTGCGGGAAAAACGATCCTGAAACTATTGAGAAAATTGTCAAAGGAGTTTGCGATGGCTGCGCTCTTAGCGTGTGCTCGCTTATCGGAGGAGAGACCGCTGAAATGCCAGGCTTTTATAAAAAGGAAGAATATGACATTGCAGGATTTAGCGTTGGCGTTGTCGATAAAAGCAAAATTGTTTCTTCGGATCATCAACAAGCGGGAGATGTTTTGATCGGGATTAGTTCGTCAGGCGTTCACTCAAATGGCTTTTCTTTAATTAGAAAGATATTTAATATCGATGACGACCCTGACATTTTGTTTAAACATTTCGACGATTTAGGGAAAACGCTCGGCGAGGAGCTATTGACTCCAACGTTTATCTACACAAAAGCTATGAACAAAATTTCAAATGAAGGTCTCTCTAAGGGCTTTATGCATATAACTGGTGGTGGGTTTTTTGAAAATGTCCCAAGAGGTCTAAAGAGAGGACTTGGTGCAAATATTGAAAAGTCAACCATAGACAAAATGCCAATTTTTGAGCTTATAAAATATGAAGCAAATCTGTCATTTGATGAACTTTGTTCAACGTTTAATGCAGGAATTGGAATGGTTTGCGTAAGCGATGAGAGCAATGTAGATGAAGTCATCGATATTGTTAGCGAAAATGGACATAAAGCTCAAGTTATAGGTCATCTCATAGAGGGAAGTGGGGTGAGTTTATCATGATAAACATCGCTGTCCTAGTTTCTGGCGGCGGGACCAACTTGCAAGCACTCATAGACGCGCAAAATAATGGTGTTATCAAAAGTGGCAAGATTGCCTTGGTTATTTCCTCAAATGAGAATGCTTATGCACTAGAGCGCGCAAAAAATGTTTCAATTAAAAGTGAAGTTATAAACAAAAATGATTTTAATTCTGAAGATGAATTCGATGATGCGTTGCTTAACACGCTCAACGAAAACGACATAAATCTTGTTGTGTTAGCTGGCTACATGACAATATTGTCATCTAAAGTTGTTAAAGCTTTTAAAAATAGAATAATCAACGTCCACCCCTCATTAATTCCTTCCTTTTGCGGCGATGGATTCTATGGTTTAAAGGTTCACGAAGAAGCTTTGAGGAGGGGAGTGAAAGTCACTGGGGCAACAGTTCATTTCGTAACTGAAATTTGCGATGGAGGGCCAATTTTAGCTCAAAAGGCAGTTGAAGTTTTTGATAACGACACTCCAAAAACTCTTCAAGAAAGAGTCATGAAAGAATGTGAGTGGATTTTGTTGCCTAAAACAACAGAAAAAGTTTGTCAACTCATAGAAAAAGGCGAAATTTAAAAAATGGAAAATTTATTCGATTACTTATCTTCTAAAACTTATCCAGGCCGCGGAATTGTTGTGTTTCACCCGAAAGAGACTAGCACTTTGCTTTGTGCATATTGGATCATGGGCAGGAGCGAGAATTCAAGAAATAGAGTTTTTGAAGAGGTCAGAAGTGAGAATTCATCCAGATTTAGTATTAGAACAGTTGCGGCTGATGAGACAAAAATAGAAGACCCCCATTTGATAATCTATAACGCCAGGTTGTCAATTGATGAAAAGAATATTGTTATTATCACTAATGGTGATCAAACAGACACAATCGCACAATTCGTCGAAGACGGAAATGATGAAAATGTTGCCTTTATGATGGCTTTAGAGACAAGGACTTTTGAAGACGACTCTCCAAACTTCACGCCACGAATTTCAGTCATGGTTAACGCCAAAAGTGGCAACGTTTCATTTTCTTCTTTGCAATGCGCTGATGTGGAAAAACAAACGACCGTTCGCAATTTTAGTTTTTATGACCAAGTCGGCGAAGGTCAAGGATATCTTTTGACGACTTATGTTGATAATGGCAATCCATTGCCTTCTGGTTCATTGTCACCTATCAAAATTGAATGCAAATCGCAAAATTCACATGACTTTATAGAAAACATTTGGAAATCTCTTGATGACGACAACAAAATCTCTTTATATATAGAAGAGATCGATTTAAATGATGGCAAATCAAAGTGCAAGTTGATTAATAAATATAATCGTTTGGAGGCATAGATTGAAAGAACTTGAGTTGAAATATGGAACTAACCCAAACCAAAAACCTGCTCGAATCTACATGGAAGATGGCAAAAATTTGCCTATTGAGGTCCTAAACGGACGCCCAGGTTATATAAATTTTCTCGATGCATTTAACTCATGGCAACTAGTTAGCGAACTTAAAAAAATAACTAAAAAGAGCGCAGCAACAAGCTTTAAACATGTATCTCCCGCAGGGGCAGCGATAGGAAATGAGCTTGACGACACTCTTAGAAAAATGTATCACATCGATGAGGGAACGGAGCTATCAGAACTTGCTTGCGCATATGCAAGAGCAAGAGGAGCTGACAGAATGTCTTCATTTGGAGATTGGATCGCTCTTTCTGATAAGTGCGATGCAACATGCGCAAATTTGATCAAACATGAAGTGTCAGATGGAATAATCGCACCAGGATATGACGCAGATGCTTTAGAAATTTTGAAAACTAAAAAGAAAGGTGCTTACAACATCGTCAAGATTGACAAAGATTATTTTCCTAAAGAACTCGAAAGAAGGGAAGTGTTTGGAATAACTTTCGAGCAGGGAAGACAAGCACTTGATATAAATGAAAAAACGATGTTGTCAAACATCGTCACTGATAAAAAAGAATTGACAGATAAACAAAAACAAGACTTGCTCATATCGCTAGCAGTTTTAAAATACACTCAATCAAATTCTGTTTGCTATGTTAAAGATGGGCAAACAATTGGGGTTGGGGCAGGTCAACAATCAAGAATTCATTGCACGCGTCTTGCAGGAAACAAGGCAGATTATTGGCAATTAAGACACCATGAAAAGGTTTTAAACCTTCCTTTTAAAGATGACATTTCAAAGCCAAATATAGACAATGCGATCGATGTCTATTTGGGAGAGCACCCTGAAGACGTTATAGGAGATGATGTTTGGTTTGAAACTTTTGCTACGCAACCAAAGGCTTTAAATAGAGAAGAGCGTGAAGAATTTCTCTCAAAGGTAAATGGAGTTAGTCTCGGAAGCGACGCCTTCTTCCCATTTGGAGATAATATTGAAAGAGCTGCTAGAAGTGGAGTTGATTGCATAGTTGAGCCAGGAGGATCAATTCGTGATGAGCAAGTGATAGAAACTTGCAATAGGCTAGGAATCGTGATGGCGTTTTGCGGAATTAGGTTGTTTCATCACTAAAGTAATCACCTTAATTTATTAGAGAGGACGTGAAGTTTTGAAAGTCTTAGTCGTTGGTGGTGGGGGTCGCGAACATGCTATTGTGCGCGCTTTAAAGAAAAGTAAAGACGTTCATGAAATTTGGTGTGCCCCAGGAAATGGTGGCATTTCGTATGATTGCAACATAAAAGACATTTCGTCTACCGACGTCGAAGGAATTGTTAATTTTGCCAAAGAAAATAAATTTGATTTTTGCATTGTTGCACAAGATGATCCTCTAGCCCTTGGAATGGTTGATGAACTTGAAAAAGTTGGAATTAGATCGTTCGGCCCGAACAAAACAGCCGCGAGAATAGAGTCAAGCAAAGTTTTTTCAAAAAACCTTATGAAAAAATATGGAATCCCAACAGCTTCGTTTGAAGTCTTTGATGATGAAAAACAAGCAAAATTATTCATAGATAAAAATGAAAACTATCCAATAGTTATAAAGGCTGACGGTCTTGCTTTGGGCAAGGGAGTTTTAATTTGCAAATCGAAAGATGAGGCGCTTTGTGCAATAGACAGCCTTATGATTGATAAAAAATTTGGTGATTCGGGGAATAAAATTGTCGTAGAAGAGTTTTTAGAAGGCCCCGAAGTCTCAATCCTTACATTTTGCGATGGTAAAACTTGCAAGGAAATGGTGTCTTCTATGGATCACAAACGCGCTTATGACGGCGATGAAGGACCAAACACTGGAGGGATGGGAGTGATTGCTCCTAATCCTTTCTACACTAAAGAAATTGCAAAGAAATGCAGATCAGAGATATTCGAGCCAACATTAAAAGCGATGATAAATGAGGGATGTCCATTTAAAGGGTGTCTATATTTTGGGTTGATGATAACAAAGGACGGGCCTCGTGTAATTGAATATAATGCCCGCTTTGGAGATCCCGAAGCTCAAGCTGTTTTGCCACTTCTTAAAGGTGACTTTTTTAAGATTTGCGTTGCTTGCAACGAAGGAAACCTAGACGCGATTGACTTTGAATTTGAAGATAAATCAAGCGCTGTGGTTATTATGGCAAGTAATGGTTATCCAAAAAGTTATAAGAAAGGAATTAAGATAGAAGGCCTAGTTAACGGTCAACTTGAGAATTGCGATCTTAAAGGTGTGCATATAGCTCATTCAGGAGATAAAATTGAAAATGAAGTTTTAAAAACTAGCGGAGGCAGAGTTTTGGGTGTTGTTTCAATTGATGATTCGCTTAAAAAGGCTTTAAATAACGCTTATTTTGCAGTTGAAAAAATAAATTTTGACGGAGCTTTTTTTAGGCATGATATAGGTAAAAGAGCACTAGACACGATTGGATAAGTTAGATAAAAAATGATTAAAAGAATCCTTGTTAAAAAGAATGCAAAATTTTCGCCAATTGTGAAAGAAGTAGAAAATGAATTTAAAGAATTTTTGCAAATCAAAAACTTAGATAAAGTTGAGATTATTAATCAATATTTAGTCGATGGTCTCGATGATGAAGAATTAAAAGAAGCTGTTGACGTTATATTTAGCGAACCGCCGCTGGATGTCGTGTTAGATGAAATCCCTGATTGCGACACATTAATCGCAACCGAGTTGTTGCCTGGTCAATTTGACATGAGAGCATCATCTGCTGTCGAGTGCATCTCTTTGCTCTTTCCTGGAAAAAAGGCGAAGGTGAGATGTTCAACGCTCTATTTAATTTATGGGAAACTCACAAATGAAGAAATTGATAAATGCAAAAGACATTTAATTAATCCAGTTGAGATGAGAGAAGCATCCACCCTTATTCCTAAAACTCTTAACCTTGAAATTGGCGAAGTCGAGCACGAAATTAAGCTAGATAATTTCAACGAATTAACAAAAGATCAACTCATCACTTTAATTGAAGAACTCTCTCTTTCTATGGACATAGATGATGTTTTGCTGTGTCAAAAATACTTTAAAAAACAAAATAGACAGCCAACGCTAACTGAAATTAAGGTTATAGACACTTATTGGTCGGATCATTGCCGCCACACAACCTTTAACACTAACTTAAAAGATATAAAAATAGATGATGAAAACATATATGGAGCGTATGAAAGATATAAAGATTTAAGAAAAGAACTTGACCGAGAAAACACTCCAATAACACTAATGGATTTAGGCACTATTGCTGCTCGCGCTTTAAAGAGCAGAGGAATCCTAAACAATGTAGACGAAAGCGATGAAATCAATGCTTGCACAGTAAACGTAAAAGTTGATGTTGACGGAGAGTTGCAAGATTGGCTCTATCTTTTTAAAAATGAGACGCACAATCATCCAACAGAAATAGAACCTTTTGGAGGCGCTGCAACATGCGTTGGCGGTGCTATTAGAGACCCTTTGAGTGGAAGATCTTATGTATATCAAGCGATGCGGATTAGTGGGGCTGGAAACCCGCTCCAAAAGGTCGAAGACACAATAAAAGGAAAATTACCACAAAGAAAAATTTGCAAAAGTGCTGCTAAAGGTTTTTCTTCATATGGCAACCAAATTGGACTTGCAACAGGACTAGTCGATGAAATTTATCATCCCGGCTACACAGCTAAAAGAATGGAGATTGGAGCTGCTGTTGGCGCAGTAAAAAAAGACTCAGTTGTTAGATCCACCCCTAAATCGACAGATGTTGTCATTTTGCTTGGAGGAAGAACAGGAAGAGATGGGATTGGTGGCGCAACAGGGTCTTCTAAGTCTCATAAGGTAGACTCCATTCTCAAATGCGGAAGCGAAGTGCAAAAAGGAAATGCTCCAACTGAACGAAAAATCCAACGACTATTCAAAAACCCTGAAGTGACAAAAATGATCGTTAGGTGCAACGACTTTGGGGCTGGAGGAGTGAGCATTGCAATTGGCGAGCTAGCTGATGGCTTAGAAATTCAACTCGACAAAGTTCCATTGAAATATAAGGGACTTAACCCCACAGAAATTGCAATAAGTGAATCACAAGAAAGAATGGCTTGCGTTGTTAGCAATAAAGATGCTGAAAAGTTCATAGAATATGCAAATGTAGAAAACCTTGAAGCTACTATTGTTGCCTCAATCACAGATGACAGAAAATTTGTTCTTAAATTTAAAGATGATATAGTTTGCGAACTCGATAGAGATTTTCTTGATGAGAATGGCGCCAAGAAGACAAATAACGTTTATGTGCCTAAAATAGACAATTTAAATCAAATTACGAATAATGCATCATTTAAAGAAAAGTTTATGGCCATGGTTAGCGATCTAAATGTTTGCTCAAAACAAGGTCTCTCATCAATGTTCGACTCAACAATTGGAGCTTCAAATGTTATTTTTCCATATGGAGGAAAATTTCAAAAAACACCATCAATATCGATGGTCTCGAAGCTCCCAACAGGTGAGAAGTCGAGTACTGTTTCTGGGATGTCTTGGGGATTTAACCCAAATTTGAGCGAAATAAACCCCTACAAAGGCGGATATTTCGCTGTAATTGACTCTATAACAAAGCTAGTTTGCACAGGATTTTCACGCCATGATGCTTATCTGTCGTTCCAAGAATATTTCAAAAAATTAGGTAACGATCCAAAAAATTGGGGACTTGTTTTTTCAACTTTATTAGGAGCTCTCGACGCTCAAATGGATATCGAAGTTGCTGCAATTGGGGGAAAAGATTCGATGAGCGGGACTTTCGATGACTTATCTGTCCCTCCAACATTGGTAAGCTTTGCAACTGCGCTTAGTGAAGCTAATGTAATAATATCTCCTGAATTTAAAGAGACAAACAGCTCAATTTTATTAATTACCCCTCAAAGTAAAGGAGATAAGCTTGACGCAAATTCTGTTCGTGCTTGTCTTGATACTTTAAACGAATTGATAGTGTCGGGGAAAATATTGTCTGCATCAACGCCTTCCTATCGTGGGTGTGTTGAGTCAATTTTTAAGATGTGCCTTGGAAATAAAATTGGATTTAGTTTAGATCCGTCTTTTGACGGGCTTGACTTATTTAAAACGAGTTATGGTTCTTTTATTTTGGAGGTAAAAGAGCAAGATGCTCAAGAGACAATAAATAAGTTTAATGATGCTAAATTCGCTAATGTTATAGGAAAAACTTCAAATGAATTTATATTTTCAACAGGCGATGAAGCTATTGACCTTGATGAAGCACAAAAAATTTGGGAGAGTGTGCTTAATGACGTTTACCCTCAAACCACATATCTCGACGAAAGTGAAGAAAGAACCGAGCCTATTTCAAAGTCAATCGAGGCGAAAACCTATAGCGGTCCTAATCTTCTAGGCAAAAAGCCAAAAGTTATTATCCCAATTTTCCCTGGAACGAATTGCGAATTTGACACAACAATTGCATTTCAAGAGTCGGGAGCAGAAGTTGAAACTTACGTAATTAAAGACTTAACCCCATCAAATATAACGAATAGCATAGATGACTTGTCAAAATTGATAGACAACTCTCAAATATTAATGATTCCAGGAGGATTTTCAGGAGCTGATGAGCCTGATGGATCCGCAAAATTGATTTCTTCTTTCTTTAGGTCAAATAAAATTTCAGAATCTGTCTCAAAATTATTAGAGGAGAAAGATGGCTTAATTTTAGGCATTTGCAATGGATTTCAAGCTCTATTAAAACTGGGACTTTTGCCCTATGGAAAAATTACAACTCCAAAGAAAGACGACCCTGTTCTTTGCGACAATTTAATTGGACATCATCAATCAAATATAGTGAACACAATCGTCACCTCAACACTTTCTCCATGGATGTCAAAATTATCAATAGGTGAAATTTATAAAGTTCCAGTGAGCCACGGACAGGGAAGATTTATGTGCGACGATGAGATGTTGCAAAAATTGATAGACAATGGTCAAGTGTGCGCGCAATATGTCGACGACCATGGATCTGTTTTGCAAAAAACTTCCATAAACCCAAATGGATCGATTGCAAACATTGAAGCAATTTGCTCGGTTGATGGAAGAATTTTAGGTAAGATGGGGCATAGCGAACGAAGAGGAGAGGCTCTTTATAAAAATGTTTGCGGAAACACACAACAAAAACTTTTTGAAGGCGGAGTCTCCTACTTTTTATAAGTAAAAGACTAAAATTTATTTAGTTGGATAGAGATTTTTAAAAGAGGGATAAATGAGAGAACATAACAAATATATTTCACCTTTTTCAACGCGATATGCTTCTAAAGAAATGCAAAACATTTTTAGCGAAGAAAAAAAATTTCGCACTTGGAGAAAACTTTGGATAGCACTAGCAAAGGCAGAAAAAGATGCAGGTCTTGACATAACAGACGAACAAATAGAAGAACTTGAAAAGTTCAAAGACGATATAAATTATGAGGATGCAGAGGCTAAAGAGCGCGAGGTTCGCCATGATGTTATGAGCCACGTTTATGCTTATGGACTTCAATGCAAAAAAGCCAAAGGGATAATACATCTTGGAGCAACAAGTTGTTATGTTGGCGATAACACAGACATTTTAATAATGAAAGAAGCGCTTTTGTTATTAAGAAGAAAGCTTATATGCGTTATTTTCCATCTGTCAAAATTCGCTAAAGATTACAAAGACCTTCCATGTTTAGCATATACACACCTTCAACCAGCGCAACTAACGACCGTTGGAAAACGTGCAACGCTTTGGATATATGATTTTTACCTAGACCTAATTCAACTAGATAGAACAATTAAGGACTTAGCTTTGCTTGGAGTTAAAGGAACAACTGGAACTCAAGCAAGCTTCTTTGAATTATTCGATGGAGACGAAGAGAAAATTAAGCAAGTTGAAAGGGATGTTGCAAAGCAAGTTGGATTTGATCATGTTGTTCCTGTTAGTGGGCAAACCTACTCAAGGAAATTCGATTATTTAGTTTTAAGCGTTCTTTCAGGAATTGCACAAAGTGCTAGCAAAATGTCTTTAGATTTAAGGCTTTTGTCAAGTTTTAAAGAGATTGAAGAACCTTTCGAAGCAAAACAAATTGGGTCTTCTGCTATGCCCTATAAGCGAAATCCAATGAGATCTGAGCGAGTTTGTTCATTGTCTAGATATGTTATCTCAAATGTTATTAACCCTGCATTTACTGAAGCATCGCAAATGTTTGAGAGAACTTTAGACGACTCAGCGAATAAGAGAATTTGCGTCTCGGAATCTCATTTGGCAGTCGATGGAATTTTAAACATTTTGATCAACGTGACAAATGGGCTAGTTGTGCACGAAAATGTTATAACTTCACGCGTTATGGCAGAGCTACCTTTTATGGCAAGCGAAAACATTTTAATGAAAGCTGTTAAAAAAGGCGGTGACCGGCAAGTCCTTCATGAGTTAATTCGTCAACATGCTCAAGAGGCTGCTAAAATGGTAAAAGATAAGGGCATGCCAAATGATCTTATTGAGCGCATTAAATCTGATAAGCGTTTTGGTCTAACGAACGAAGAAATTGATATGTGTGTCAATCCAAAAGACTTCATAGGACGTTGCCCAAGTCAAGTTGATGAGTTCTTAAAAGAGATAATAGATCCAATTCTTAAAGATAATAAAGATTGTGAAAACATAGAAAGTGAACTAAAGGTTTAGAAAACTTTAAAAAATTGCCTAATGAAACTATGACATACGACGAGATTGTTGAAGAAATTTCTGTTGAAGTTTCTCAAAAACATTATATGTCTGCAAGAAACCTCCTTTTGACTCAAAATGAGGCTGACATGGCAGACATTCTTGAAGATGTTGGAGACAATCTTGGAATAGAAAAAACTGTTGCGCTTTTTAGAATGCTCCCGAAAGATGTTTCAGTTGAAGTCTTTTCCTACCTTGACTCGGATGAGCAAACAGCAATCGTACAAACAATCAGCGATAAAGAAATCTCCTACATTCTTGATGAAATGGGATTTGACGACAAAATCGACGTCCTGGAAGAGTTGCCTGCAAACATAGTTGACAAGATACTAATGAAAACTCCTCGCGATGAAAGGCGACTCATCAACACTTTTTTGAATTACCCAGACAATTGCGCTGGGACATTGATGACGCCAGAATATATTTCGCTACAAAAAAATATGACTGTTGGAGAGGCTTTAGCTCATATAAAACGCGAAGGAATCGACTCTGAGACGATATACACATGCTATGTTAAAGATTTTGGAAGAAAATTAATCGGGATTGTCTCTCTAAGAAGCCTTGTTATATCAGATAGCGATGTAAAAGTTAAAGACATTATGAACACTGACGTTGTAAGCGTTGGTGTTTATGACGATCAAGAGCAAGTCGCCGAAGCATTTAAAAAGTATGGCTTTATTGCAATTCCAGTTGTTGACTCCGAAAATCGCTTGGTTGGCATAATCACCGTTGATGACATCTTCGACGTTATAGAAAATGAAGCAACTGAAGACATTGAGAGAATGGCTGGCGTTATGTCTGGAGATAGCACAGGAGATGAATATCTCGACATTCCAGTCATGAGACACGTTAAAAATCGCCTTCCATGGTTGTTGTTCTTAACAATATCAGCGATGATAACAGGCAGCATAATTTCGCAATTCGAAAACGTCTTATCTCAAGTGATAATTTTAGTAAGTTATCTTCCACTTTTGATGGGAAGCGGTGGCAACTCAGGATCTCAAGCTGCAACTTTGGTCATTAGAGGCCTAGCCCTAGGTGACATAGAGATTAGGGATTATACAAAAGTTATGTGGAAAGAAGCAAGAATCAGTTTAATTATCGGCGTGGTTTTAGCGATTTTTAATTTTTGCAAGGTCGTTTTTATCGACCAACAACCAACAATGATAGGAATAACAGTTTCCTTGGCACAAATAATAATAATTTTCTTTGCGAAGATGCTAGGAGGACTTTTGCCTATTGCAGCTAAAAAAATCGGAATAGACCCTGCTTTGATGGCAAGCCCAATGATTTCTTCAATTTCAGATATGTTCTCAGTTGTCACTTATCTTTTGATGTCTTGCGCATTTTTAGGAATTTCAATTTAGAGACATGAGTGCGCAAATTAAAGAACAACAAT
>CAVAIA010000078.1:0-2075 GCA_963588595.1 bacterium
CAGACTTGTTGCGTCCGTGGTGTCGTAATAGCGAACAGTGAACTGCGCACCTTTGAGTGTCGCACTGCCTTGTGGAGTTCCCTTGCCCGTTTGCTTATCGACTTTTTTAAGAAGAATGTTAACTGGGTCATTTTGGGGGGTGTCATAGACAACGCCGCCATTTAATTTTGCGGTTGTTTTTGGCTCAATGTTGACAGAATAAACGTTTTCGTCAAGAGCGTAACCTGGAGCCGCCGTTGTTTCTTTGACGTAAACCGTGCAACGTCCGAAAGACGGCGACTTCATATAGCCGTTCGCGTCCGTTGTCGTCTCGCCTACCTTGTTTGTGCATGGTTTTGCTGCCGTGGAATTTTGACTGATATTGCTACTTAATTCATGGCTGACACTTGCGTTTACTCTTCATCAAATCCTCACCACATATAGTGTGAGGATTAATGCGTAGAACACCATTATGCCCACAAACAGAATTTTCTTTATGTCGTTTGGAAGTTTGACATAAACCGTTTGCAAAGTTGGCCAAACTATCCAACTCATGAGCGAAGCACATGCGGCGAACATCATTGTGTTGAACAGGCATATCTGACCCATGAAGTTAAATGGCATGTCAGAATAGTCCCAAAGAGGTCTGATGCCATTTTCATCTGGCATATTGCTGGTAAATCCTAGGATCAACTCCAATGCTGCAACAATGGCCATGTTAAAAAGAAATGAGCAAAGATAAGTTTTAAGCAATTGCATGTTTTGACCTGCGAACTTTTCTTGCAACCATGTTTTGACAGGAAAGAGTAACAAGCCGCACGCGACCATTCCAAAACCATAGACGGGAAACGGTGTTAGGTAATCACTCCAAATGCCACTTGCAGGATCATATGTGCCAGGCATGATGCCAAAGCGAATTAATGTGCAATATCCTGCCTCCATCCAATGCCCAACAATTGAGGTTAGACAATAATAAATTATCATCGATCTCCAAAAATCCCAAGTCTTTGGTTTCCAAATTTCCCATGCATGCTTGATCTCTTCTCTCTCAAATTCAAGAGTGAGCTCTCGCGTGAGGATCATCTTTGGGCGTTTAGCAAAGAGGAAGTAGAACAAGATTATAATGTCAAAGAATCCTGCGCTCATCTTGTCCGCAAGCGAAAAATCACCACTTACCACCATAAATGCTGCAGAAGCTGCAACGTTAAATATGCAAGTGCCGATAATCCAAGTTCTTGCGAATCTAAAGCGTTTGAAAATTAGCCAAAAGCTTATGCCGTCCAGGATAAGGTTGATGAATATTATGTAGGAATATGGCTCAAATGTGAACTCTTTTGGAACAATGAAGGTTGTCGAGGAGAGAACGACAACAATTTCGATAATGAACAAAATTTGAATGACTCTTATAAATCCAAGTCTTTCAGGTTCTTGAAAACTGTCACCTTGCTCATCCTTAGCCATTTTGCGAAGACGAATTGCGCTAAAGAACATCAAAAATTCAAGAAGAGTTGGGGTCATCTTAAGAAATTCAAACCCTATAGTTGCTTCTTCAGATTGAATGGAGTTGGCGATTTGCATGATGTTGGATATAAAGTCAATCGCAAAAATGATACCAACTAGAATTATGAAAAATCTTAATTTTTCAGGTCTATTTGCGCCCCTAATGCCCAGCAAGCCTATCCAAAGATGGAATAATCCTGATATGCAGAGAGTAAACGAAAAAACGCTAATTACAATAATTTGTTGTGTTGTGACATTTATTCCTTGAGTGTCAACAGTAGACACTGAGTTCATAAGTAAGTCGAGCCAATTGCCACCATTTTGAATTGTGTAGACACCAACCGCAATAACGAGCGCAGCCGCAAGAAATGAAAGAATAGCCACCGTGACAGCAATAATCGATATTATTTTCAGTATCCTCGCGTACGTTTTCATAATGTTTAAATTTTATTTGATGTTATGCGCATTTTTTTGCCCTTTCGTTTAATGGATCTCGATAGGGCAGGGTTGGAGCCGTGACATTTTGACTGAAATTAAACACAATTTCAGCTGTTTATGCTGGAATCCGGTATAAGTAGATAAAAGAGTCTTAGTCT
>CAVAIA010000079.1:0-14602 GCA_963588595.1 bacterium
CGAAGCGTTACTTTTGCCCAAGTTTTTGGTGCAATGGAAAATTGGTGCCAGACTTCCATTTACCAGGGAACTTTTTAGAAAAACAAAGTATCTATGCCCAAGTATCGCTGCGCGGCAGCGGTGCTCATGCAAGTTCAATTAGCGAGCTTGCTCTTTTGAACTTTTTGAGTTTCTAAAAAATAGAGTCAGAATTTGCAGGGTATGGAAATTTAAGTCTGGCACTTATTTTCATTCACTGTTTCCCCAGTTAACGGAAGTCTGGCACCAATTTCCCTTACTAAGTTTTAAACACTCAAAAGTGTTAAATAGCAAGCTGTAGAAGTTTGCTGACAAGAGCAAGTTTGTTGCGCAGCGTTACTTTTGGTTGGTTAGCTTGTTTTTAAACTAGCGAAAGAGTAAAGAGTTCCCAGGTAAAACAAAGTCTGGCACCAAATTACCAGAATCCATGCAAAAGTATCGCTGCGCGACAAGTGAGCTCTTGCGAGCTGAGTCCATGAGCTTGCTTATTTACATTTATGAATGTTGAAAAACACGTAAAGTTCCCTGGTAAATGGAAGTCTGGCACTTATTTTCATTCACTGTTTCCCTGGTAAACGGAAGTCTGGCACCAATTTACGCTAGCGTTCATCGGTGAAGTCAAGGTAGACGTCAAAGGCGTCAGGATAGGCGCTGCAAATTAGAGTTAACTTTGCGCTTTTTGCCAATTCAAGGGCCGAAATTGTGGGAACAGCCTTTGAAACAAGAATCGGAATTTTTGCACGAATCACTTTTTCAACCATATCAATCGGAAGGCGTCCACTTGTGAATAAAAGCGATTTTTTTAAGTCCGTTCCTCTTTCAAGCGCACATCCAATCGCCTTGTCGAGCGCATTGTGACGACCTAAATCTTCGCACATTATGGGAGGTACAGGCAAGTCTGGCACCAATTTTCCCCCCTTATCCCCTTCCACAGAAAATAGATAACAGCTGTGGGTTCCGAAACTTTTTTTGTGGGCGGGAGAATCGTTTTTAAAGAAATTGGCAGCTTGAAAGATCCATTCTTTTTCCCACTTTATTGGGACAACTTCAAAGGTTTCATTTTCTGAATAAAAGTAGTCGTTCAATGTTTTATTTCCAGTGCAACACGTTGAAACCTTTTCAACGCCCTCATGCGAAAAGTTAGCTCTTTGCTCGTCTTTTAGCAAAACTTCAGCTCTGTTACCGCGATCACATATGAAAATCTTTGAAACTTCATCCTCGCCTTGAATGACCCCTTCGGTCAGAAGTCTGCCCAGCACCAATTGCGGCAAATGATCAGGTGAACAAACAATCTCGAAGGTTGGAATTGTGTTTATGAGCACGCTCATGTGGTGCTCCGTTGCTATCCGCTGCTCTATTTTCTCAGGCTCAGCGTCAGGAAAGAACCGTGTTATAGGGAATTTTTCAATCGTCTCATCGTTATGAAACTTATCGATAATCTCCATATTTACTCCTAAGCTGCAAAGAAGGAAGCAAATTATTCAGAAAAGTTAATCTCAAAATCGAGCTCGCCGTCCTCGATCACTTCTTCAGCCATCGAAAGGCAATTGTAGCCAATTCTTTGCATCGCAATTAAAACCGTTGGATAGGCGCGAATGAGCTCTTTTTCTTTTTCGCGCTGCTTCCAGCGCTTCATATGATTTTTATTGCTCCTCTTAATCGCCTTGTGATACTTCGTTATGTCCTTGACAACCGTTTCCGCTAGTCCTCGATCATTCTCTGTTATTGCAGTAATTACGTTTTCTACAGCCGGAGAGATTATACGAAACAGACTCTTGACTTCTTCTGTTCCCTCTTCACTGAAAACCATTTTGCCTCCTGGCTGAGATCCCGCAATGTTGACTATTTCAACGCATCGCTCCGAGATCCTGCTAATGTCAGAATTTATTGAAAGCAAACTTGAAAGACGCTCGCTTTGCGCTTCCGTCGCGGCAGTGCCAGCAAGAAGGGCTGCTATATAAGAAGAAATATGTTGTTGAATCCCCGCGATCTCTTCCCCATGATCCTTGATCCTTGAGATGTTTTCCACCCGTTTCGGACCGATCAAGGCAGTTTCCGTGTCTTTTACCATCTCTGCTGACATTTTGCCTGTTCGCGCGAGCTCTTGCGATAAAAGATGAATCGCTGCAACAGGCTGATTAATAACGGAATTGTTAAGAAAATGTGGCAAAATTTCGCCTTTATCCGCACCCTTATCTTTGCCAGGGACAATGAAGAGGACGATTTTTTCGAGAACGAAGATAAGAGGCAGCCAGCAACATGTGTTCACAACGTTGAAGATTGTGTGCGCATTTGCAATTTGACGTGGCAAGACATCGACGGAACTGCCTGGAGTTATCGATTCGACTATCGGCGCAAACCAAGGAATTAAGAACATAAAAACAATCGAACCAAACGTTTTGAAAAGCGTGTGGGCGATCGCAACTCGCTTCGCATCTTTGCTTTGACCGATGCATGCAATTAAAGCGGTGATTGTTGTTCCAATGTTATCGCCGAACAAAATTGGCAAAGATTGCGCCAGTGTAAGCGTTGAATTTCCGTCAGGGCCTGGGGCGGCGGCAAAACTTTGCAAAACAGCAACAGTCGCGCTGGAACTTTGAACAACCAAAGTCATCCCTGTCCCTACTAAAAGCCCAAGCACAGGAATGTTTTTAACATTTTCTAACATGTTTAAGAAAACGGGGCTCGACGCGAGCGGCTCCATCGCGTTGCCCATGACATCTATTCCCAAAAACAAAATGCCGAAGGCAAGGATTCCCATGCCGATGTTTTTGATGTTTTCCTTTTTAAAGATGAAATAAATTAAAAAACCCACAAAAATTATGGGCATGATGTAGTCTGAGAGTTTGAATGCGACGATTTGGGCGGTGATTGTCGTTCCGATTGATGCGCCCAAAGCAACGCTTATTCCTTGGCGAAGCGTCATGAGCCCCGCCGAAACGAAACCGACAACCATCACGGTTGTTGCGCTTGAACTTTGCAAAAGCGCAGTGACGAGCGTCCCCGCTAAAACCCCCATCACAGGATTGCGCGTCAAAAACCCAAGAACTTGCTTCATGCGATCGCCCGCCGCTTTTTGCAAGGCATCGCTCATCGCTGACATGCCAAACAAGAAAAGCGCAAGACCGCCTAGCAGGTTAAAGCTGGTTTGAAGCACCTCGTTCATTTAGATTTTTCTATCCTTCATCCGGACGATTTCTTAAGAGTTATTATAACAACTATTCTTCTGTTTACTTAACAACAAGATTCACAAGCCGCCCAGGAACATAAATTTGCTTCACAATTTCTTTTCCGGAAACCTCCGCGCTTACGCTTTGCAACGCGCTTTCAATTGCCTTTTCATTATCCGCATCGCGCTCGATCATAATTCGAGATTTGACCTTCCCATTTATTTGAACAGCTATCTCGATCTCGTCGGCGACGCAAAGCGACTCATCATATGCTGGCCATTCGCTTTCATGAACGCTCGTTTTTCCGTCTTCATTTAAAACTTGTCTATAAAGAAAATCGGTCATATGCGGCGCCATCGGACTTAAAAGTTTCGTTAAAACTACAGCGACGTCTTTATACAACGCAGCTTGAGCGGTTGATAAATGAAGTCTGGCACCAATTTCCCTAGCTTCAGAAAAATCAAGTCTGGCACCATTTTCCAAATTAGAAATTGCCTTGTTCACGGTGTTGGAAAGCTCCATAATTGCTGCGATGGCGGTGTTGAAATTGTTCCTATTAAAATCTGCAGTGACTTTTTTAACCGTCGCGTGCCTAGCTCTCAAAAGCTCCTGTTCTGTTGCAGAAAGCCCAGCGTAATCAAAGTCTGGCACCTTTTTTCCATCTTCACAATCTTCACCAGATTCGCAAGTTTCCCCAGGTAAATCAAAGTCTGGCACCAATTTCCCAAGCGCCGTTAGTTCTTGGACTTGGCGAAAGACACGCTTCAAAAACTTGAGCATGCCTGCAAGCCCGTCCTCGTTCCAAAGTTTCTCTTTGTCTGGAGGTCCTAAGAACAAAACTGCTGCACGCACAGCATCCGCGCCGTATTTCTTTATCATTTCCTCAGGGGAGACAACATTTCCCTTCGATTTGCTCATAACCTCGCCATTTTTGTCCAAAACCATGCCTTGACAAAGCAAATTTGCGAAAGGCTCATCAAAGTCAAGCATCCCAAGGTCACGACAAACTTTTGTAAAAAAGCGCGAATAGAGCAAGTGCAAAATCGCATGCTCTATCCCGCCTATATATTGATCAACCGGCAACCACTTATTCGCCAAATCTTTCGAGAAAGGCTCGCCCTCATTTTTCGGATCTGCATAGCGAAGATAATACCAACTTGAGCAGGTGAAAGTGTCCATCGTGTCAGTCTCTCTCCTCGCTTCTGTCCCGCATTTTGGACATGTGCATTTAGCAAAACTTTCATGAGTCGCGAGCGTCTCGCCCGCACCAAGATCTATGTCTTCAGGAAGGCGAACAGGCAAATCTTCCTCTGGAACAGGGACAACTCCGCACTTCGGACAATGAATCGCAGGAATCGGATTACCCCAATATCGTTGTCGAGAAATTAGCCAATCTCTAAGTCGAAACTCAACTGTTCGCTTGCCCTTCTTCGAATCTTCGAGAAATTTGACGATCGCCTCTTCGCCCTCGCTGTGTTTTCCGCCAGTCATGCCAGTGAAATCTCCGCTTTGAACGAGCACCCCTTGAGCCTCCATCGCCGCGTCCCAATTAACGCTCGTGACCTTGCGCTCTTTTTCATCCTTCAATTCATCAAAAAGATCATCGTCCTCGCTCAAAATTATTGGAATAATTGGCAAATCATATTTTTTCGCGAACTCGAAATCTCGCTGGTCGCCGCATGGAACCGCCATAACAGCTCCCGTTCCATAATCTGCAACAACATAATCTGCAACCCAAACAGGAACAAGTTCCCCATTAACCGGGTTTTTGACATAACGACCAGTGAAAACTCCATGCTTCTCGCGCTCGCCTTGAGCTCTTTCTACGGCAGAAACTTTGCTAGCAGCGTCGGCAAACTCCAAAACTTCCTTTTCTTTATCTGTTCCACAAACAAGATCGTGAAGACCTGCATATTCAGGAGCGAGAACAAAAAATGAGCAGCCAAAAAGTGTGTCCGCGCGCGTCGTGAAAACGGTAATTGTCTTCCCGTCAGCTGGAGTTTTCACGCCATCTAGCGGGGCAACCTCAAAATCGACGTTAGCACCCTCACTTTTGCCAATCCAATTTGCTTGTTGCTGCTTAACTTTTTCTGGCCAACCCTCGAGCTTGTTTAAATCTTCGAGGAGTTCGTCTGCATAATCCGTGATTTTAAAATACCATTGCGTTAAATTTCTCTTTTCAACAGCGCTTGAGCATCTCCAACAAACCCCCTCTGTTACCTGCTCATTTGCCAAAACTGTTTCACATTTCGGACACCAATTGACAGGACTCTCGCGTCGCTCAACCAAGCCCTTCTTCCAAAAATCCAAAAAGAGCTTTTGACCCCATTTGTAGTATGACTCGTCACACGTTTTAACAACCCTGTCCCAATCATAGGAAAAACCCATGCGTTTGAAACTTTTTAATTGCGTGTCAATATTTTCATAAGTCCACTTCGCGGGATGTGTGTCATGTTTAATCGCAGCATTCTCCGCGGGAAGCCCGAATGCGTCCCATCCGATCGGGTGAAGAACCTCATACCCTTGCATCCGCCAAAAACGCGCCAGACAATCGCCATAAGTATAGTTCGAAACATGTCCCATGTGGATGTCGCCAGAAGGATAGGGAAACATTTCCAGGATATACTTTTTTGGCTTCCTCGAATTTTCGTCAACGTGGTTAGCGCCCTCTTCCTCCCAAGTTTTTTGCATCTTCTCTTCAATGTTTTGCGGATCGTATTCTTTCATAAAGTTCCCGTTCTTCTCTCAACATGTTCGACAATTATCTTTTTTAATTGGTCAATGCCAATTTTTTTCTCTGATGATGTTACAACAACTTGCGCGCTTTCGTCTAGCTCAAGCTCCCTTTCGATCGCCCTTTTTTGGTTTTGCACCTTTTGTTTTGACAATTTGTCCGCCTTCGTCAAAACAACGACGAAAGGAAGTTGCATTTCCTTTAAATAAGAAACCATCGTTTTGTCGAGGTCGCTCGGCGAATGGCGCACGTCAACTAGCGAAATTGCAAGGGCGAAGTTTCGCTCTTGGTTAAAATAACCCTCTATCAAATCAGCCCATCTGTCCAGCTCAGACCTAGAAACCTTTGCAAATCCATAGCCAGGCAAATCGACAAAATCGCAATTGTCAACTGAAAAGAAGTTTATAGTTTGAGTCTTGCCAGGCTTTGAGGAAACCTTCGCGAGCGCCTTTCTGTTTAAAAGCGCGTTTAGAAGCGACGATTTTCCAACGTTGGAACGTCCTGCAAATGCAACTTCAGGACGACTGCTTGCAGGCAATTGCGATATAACGCCATAAGACGAAACGTATCTTGCGTCGTTGAAGTTCAAGTTTAGTTAATGGATGCGCCGCTTGAATAGGTGTTTGAGTCGCGAATCTTAACGTCATGCGCTCCGCCTTCAACAATTGAAGTGGAAGACACAAGCGTTAGCTTCGCTTTCTTTTGAAATTCAGGGATCGTCAACGCGCCGCAATTGCACATCGTGCTTTTGATCTTCAGCAGCGTTACCGCAACGTTGTCCTTCAAAGACCCCGCGTAGGGAACATAAGAGTCAACGCCTTCAACAAATGAAAGACCGTTTTTTTGCCCGCCTAAGTCATATCTTTGCCAATTTCTGGCGCGAGCGCTGCCCTCGCCCCAATACTCTTTCATATAGCTTCCATTTACCAAAACTTTGTTGCTTGGGCTCTCGTCAAATCTTGCAAAATAGCGCCCCAGCATAACGAAATCTGAACCCATCGCGAGAGCCAGAGAAATGTGATGGTCATAAACGATACCACCGTCAGAACAAATCGGGATGTAGACACCCGTTTCTTCAAACCACTCGTCGCGCGCCTTGGCAACTTCAATCACAGCAGTTGCCTGACCTCGACCAATTCCCTTCGTTTCACGAGTTATGCAAATTGAACCGCCGCCGATCCCAATCTTTATAAAATCAGCGCCATTTTCAGCCAGAAATCTAAATCCCTCTCTGTCAACGACGTTGCCTGCGCCCACCTTGACATCGTCTCCATAGTTGTCTCGAATCCACTTCAAAGTGAATTTTTGCCAATCGGAATAGCCTTCAGAAGAGTCGATGCACAAAACATCCGCGCCCGCCTCGACAAGCGCAGGGACGCGCTGCTCATAGTCGCGAGTGTTAATCCCAGCTCCGACCATGAACCTTTTGTCGGCATCAAGAAGCTCATTCGGGTTAATTTTGTGAGAATCATAATCCTTGCGAAAAACCAAAGAGCTCAAATGCCCATTTTCGTCGACGATAGGAAGAGTGTTTAATTTGTTGTCCCAAATAATGTCGTTTGCTTCCTTCAAAGTTGTCGAAGTGTTTCCGCAAACAAGCTTGTCGATCGGCGTCATGAACGTCTCGACTTTTTCGGTGCCATCCATCCTGGACGGACGATAGTCGCGCGAAGCAACGATTCCCAAAAGCTTTCCGGTTGCAGTTCCATCATCAGTTACTGGCATAGTAGAATGTCCAAACTCCTCTTTAAGCGACAAAACGTCATTTAAAGTGTTGTCTGGTTTGAGATTCACATCGCTGACAACAAATCCTGCCTTGTGTTCCTTCGCAGCAAAAACCATTGCAGCTTCGTCTTCGACCGTTTGCGAACCGTAAATAAAAGCCATGCCTCCCTCTTTTGCGAGAGAGACAGCCATTTTGTCATCAGAAACGCTTTGCATAATCGCCGAAATCATCGGAGTGTTCAAATAGATAGGGCACTCCTCTTCGCCTTTTCTAAATTTAACCAACGGAGTCTTTAGGCTCACACGATCAGGAATGCACTCCGAAGAAGAATAGCCAGGCACAAGGAGATATTCGTTAAATGTGTGGGACTCTTCGTCGTAAAAATGCGCCATGGCTAATCCTTTCTTTTATTTAAAACTTAAAAATTCTTTTGTTATTTAAAGTGAAAAATCTTTTTCACCATTGAAGACTGCTAGAGCATCGTCGACCGAATAATCAGCCAAAGTTATCGCGCTAATTGCCTTCGTCAAGCGAACCGCCTCGTCAAGGCTTCTTTGGTGGATGTTTCTGCCCGTCGCATTTCCCGACGCGCCGCCGACATGAATTTGGTCATGGAGCTGGGTTAGGAACGTTTTTGCGTCGACAGTTCCGCCGCCTGCGCAAACAAGACCGCATCTTCCTGCCGCGTTGGAGGCAACAGCGAGGGCCTCAGCCGAAGTGCGTCCGTCCTCAGGAGATGGGGCATTGACCTTGACGAAGTCCGCACCAAGGCAAAGAGCAACGCCAGCTGCGCCCGCGATCAAATCAGGGTCCTTTTCCTTCTCAACGGCCTTGCCGCGTGGATAAATCCAAAGGACAACAAGAAGTCCGCACTCGTGAGCTTGAGCAATGAGCTGACCTGCCTCGGCAAGCATCGATGATTCATATTCGCTGCCAAGGTAGATTGTGTAGCCAAGACCAACAACGTTAACGCCATTTTCTCTCAATTGCAAAACCGCATCGATGTCGGTCAATTGTGGGGAATATGGATCCTCTTGCTTCGTCTTAACAAGGTTCGTCTTGCTGTTCATCTTGATAAGATAATTTTGATCAGGGTAGTCAGCTGCATATTGTGCAACTAAACCACGTTGACCTGCCAAAACGCCAACTTCGCCTTGTGCGCCGATCTCGAAAAGGTGCTTCGGCTTTGCGTCCGCCTCATCGATTCCTTCTCCGTAGAAGTCCTTATTCAAATGCTCAATCTTTTGATCGCAAGCAAAAAGCATCAATCTTCCCGTTTCGCGAGTTGCCTTCAAGAAGTTAGAGACATACGTCTCCTTGCTTTCAGCAGGAACGTCCATCGGGACTTTGACGTCAGCAGCCGTGATTTTTTTCATAAAACACCTCCGGTGAGTTTAGGTTGTAAGTGATCATTTAGGTGATCGTTCAATTATTAGGATGGTTTTAATTATAACCAAAAAATGGGGTCTGGGGGAATTGGTGGGGCAATTGGTGCCAGACTTCGGTTTACCTGGGGAAACGTTGCCAGGAAATCAGTGCCAGACTTAAATCTCCATACCCTTCCTCTTTTTCTGAAAACTCCAAAGTTTAAAAGAGCAAGCTCGCTAATTACACTTGCATGAGCCCAAATATTGCGCAGCGATACTTGAGCTCACTTTACTTGTTTTAGTAAAAAGTTCCCTGGTAAATGGAAGTCTGGCACCGATTTACCACCTCTATTTTCCAACCATAAAAGTGAGTAAAACTTGGGAGGTCAAGCGAAGTCTGGCACCATTTTTCTACTAAAAAAGATTCCGTGCAAAAGTAACGCTGCGCGTGATTGTTGCTCATGCGAGTCAAGATGGTGAGCTTGCTTTTTTACAAGTTTGATTGTGAAAATAAAAGCATGGGCAATTGGTGCCAGACTTCGCTTTACCTGGGGAAACGTTGCCAGGAAATCAGTGCCAGACTTGTTTTGCCAGCAACAAAAATTGCAAATAAGCAAGCTCGATAATTACACTTGCATGAGCACCGTTGTCGCGCAGCGATACTTAGGCTCGTTTAGCATGTTTTAGTAAAAAGTTCCCTGGTAAATTAAAGTCTGGCACCGATTTCCTCACCTCTTCCTTACACAAAAAAACGGTGCCGATTGGCACCGTTTTGTGTGCGTTTTGCCAGGTAAAGCGAAGTCTGGCACCGATTAACCTTACGACAAATTTTCGTTGTCGCTTCGCCTCTTTGAATACGCCGCCATCGCAAGCGCAGAGGCTCCCACCACCGTCAAAGGCCCAACAAGCTTGCCTGTGTCATCACCCGTCTTCGGAAGATTGCTCGCGATCTTTTTCGCCTCATCGTTTAGAGGCGCATAATCTGCTGCCATTATGTTTGAATCTTTCGCGAGAGGAACATTCAAGTTAACCTCAAAATCCTCAGGAGATTTGTCGATGTCAGCAAAAACACCCTTCGCATCAGGTCTAATGTCGCCAGTTACCTCAAACTTAAGGTCTCCACTTCCGCTCAAGCTTGCGGTGCTCGCTCCAGCATCTCCACTGAAGTTCGGGCACGCGCCTTGGCGTGCATTTTCAGTCAATGTTTCATCCGCTGTAGCCTCACTTACGAACGCATAAACGGTCGCGGAATCGAGGTTGCTCCAACTTTGCGGAACGGTGAACTCGATGTCCCCATAAGTTCTCACATCGCCTGGCCATAGAAGCGACTCGAGTCTGTCAGAATCGATGTTTCCATATTCCTTCTTGCCGCCATTGATTTTCGCATGATATGCTTCAACGGGCATTATGATCGGCTTACCATCAGAATCCGTGCCTTGATAATCGGTAACTGCAGGGAAAGCGGAATCCTTCAAATTGTTGATGCGCTTCGTCGCGATCGGATCACCACTTCCCGCCTCGTTATCATAGAGTTTTACCGTGAATGAACTAATCGGCAAGTTTCCAACATTTTGCACACAGACTGCAGCATGACAAGTGTCGCCAATTCCAGCAAAAACGTCGGTTGACGTCGCACTTATCAATGAAAGCGAGCAAACCAAAGGAACGTTGATTTGGTAAATGTCGCCGAGCCCCGCTTCAGCATTCGTTATCTCTGTTGCAACAAAGCGAACAAGTCCATCCTCGACTTGAGTAGGCTGGCACATGTCGAGTGGATGCGTCGTTTGACAGAACGGATAGAAGTTGTGGTAGCTTTTTGCATCCGGATCCCAATTCGCCGCATAAATTTGATAGCGTTTTATCTCTGAGCCATCGCCATTGCTCGCCAACTTTGCATTCGGATTGGAGGTCAACTGCCCAGAGTCGTCCGTCGGGCAAGGACCTTCCATAGCTCGAACCGCGAACAAGCGGGAACCATCGGTTGAAGCGGTAAACGCAGTGATATTCGCAATTCCAACTTGATATTGTTGCGTCAAATAACTTGAATCCATCGTGCAAAGCGTCAACTCACGATGGAGTTCAACCTCATCCTCGCTCTCGTCCAAATCAACCAAAATCCATCCTTTATTAGGAATGAGAACTGGCTCCGCCACGTTTTGATATTTATAAATCACGCCCGATTGCAAAGTTTGCGAGGTCATGCTGTAAGTTTGCTCGCAAACTTGGTATGCGTTATCCCCGCCATCGGGAATTGGCATGACCCAATCAATCGCGCAAAGTCCGCTTGACTCTCCCCATCTTGCACCTGTCTCGGAGCTGAATGTTACATATAAAGGTTGCGCCGAAGAATAAGCCTCGCGGCTCGTTTTTGTTGCCGCGGTTGAAAGGTCTGCAGGGTCGCAAGCGCGAACATTTAGCCGGTAGGTTGCAGTGTCCGCACCCGTCGTCGGAGTCGCAGAAGCAAAAGTGAAAAATGGCTTGCCAACAGCCTTGTTATAGAAAACGCCAGGACAATAGCAAGCTTGGCCGCTAAATTCGTTGAACAAAGAGATGTCATCAACAGTCGCCTCATCGCTGCTCTTATTCGCGTCATATTTAAGAAGTGTTACAAATTGATCTTTCCAAAGTTGCTTGAAATCCTCTTTGTTCGCCGATGTGATCTCAGCAGACACTATATTAAAGTAGAAAACTCCGCTCTCGTCTTCGCTTTCGCAAACGGCGAAGTCGTAGTCGTTCATGTTCATTCTCCAGAATTTCTCTGAGACGTTGTTGCTAATAAACTCGATGATTCTTGAGTCGCCCCATTTTCCGGCGGATGTCAATTTTTGCATAACAACGCGCGTCCTCGGAGTTGAGAAGTTGGAAACTTCCCCGCTTGTAAGCGCCTCTTCTGACTTTTCGAAAGTTCCCGTTTCCTCATTAAATTTGAAGTGAAGGTCGCCATCTCCCTGATCGAAGCTTGAAACATTGACAACGCAAAGACGGAATAGATAAGTGTTTCCGTCTGACGCCTTCAAAATTTTGTGGCGAGAATCGCTTGAAACGCCCTCGAAAATGCAATCGTCTATGGCAGGAACAACGCCTAGATCGGGAGAAATGGTCGTCCCAGTTAAAGAGTTCATAGAACTTACAATTCCGAAGGCTGAAACCTTAGGAGTCAAATTCGACTCGTCTTTCTTCGTCACAGAAAGTTGCAAATTCGGATTTCCATCCGTCCCGCTCACCTCTTTTGCCTTTGCGCTAAATTCTGCGGTCTCAAGCATTTTTGCATCGCTGATCGGGGAAAGGTCTATGTTTGAAATGTTGAACTTTTCACCGTTTGCAAGGTAATAAGTTGCATTTTTATTCTTAAATCCATCAGGAATGCAACTCGTGTTGTTTTGGTCGGTTAAAGTTTTGCTGTCCTCCCAATTATCGAAAAATGGTTTCTCATTTCCCCAATGATAAACAGCGACCGTCGCGCTAAACCACAAGGCTTGAACAACAATTGTTAGATAAATTCCACCACTCAATGAATAGTGTGGGAATGGCTTGTCTGTTGAAACAAGACCGACTGTTCCCAGCAAAAATAAGTAGCCGCGCACACCAAAGGACATGTAGCCTTTTATTCCAACGCCGCCGGAAACTCCAAAATCAATTCGCGGATTCCAAACCATTCCCTCCTTGTCAGGAACCCACCCGAACTCGCGAAAACCGCCTTTTGTTTCCCAACCAATATAGAGAGACAAAGTGCTTAAAAAAGAAACATCAAATCCATAATAAACAGGAACCGGACCTACGACAGTTTGATTTCCGAGCTCATAGCTTATCCCCATCAAGATAAGGGCGTTAGCGCCGCCCGTCCACTTATCGCTGCCCCATTCCCAAGTCGCTTGAGCAACAAAATTGAAATCAAAAGTTAAGTTAGCCTTCCCGCCGAACTTCGTCTGCTTGCCCTGCTTACTTTTTTCCGCCTTATTCGCCTTCGCATTGTCGTATCTTTGAATCGCGTCGCACTCATTGCTAAACCTGCGAATCAGCGAATCGTTGTAGCTTTCGCGTCTGAAATATTGCCAATTATTGTTCCCAACCCATGATGCGCCTTTTATGCCTGGCACCAATGGAAGTAAGTTTATGCTAACTCCAAGTTGAACTAATCCCGTCGGCTCCATGTAAAACGCGATCGGGAGTTCAGGCAATGGTAAATCATAATAAGAGCCACCAAAAATCGGCATGCTCTCTGGGATTTTAATGCGATAACTTGACAAGCTTGCCTCGTCGCTTGTGAAAGGATTGTCGCTTTCTCCGATCGTTAACTTCGCATTGTCATTAGATCTTGAATCCGTCAAACCGTCCGCGCCAGGGTAGAATTCCAAATTGCAAGGCGCCTCAAAATCCGCGTTGTCGATCGAGAAGAAAACTTGCGCTTTTTTGTAGGGCTCAAAAGTTTTAAGCCACTCGCCGCTCATCTCCATCGTAGCGCGCCCATTTCTGTCAAAAGTGGCACTCGCACTGGCAATTTCATTTCCGTCGTAAACAAAGGAGCTTTTCGCATTACTGCCGGCGTTTCCAACAAGCTCGATTGTTAGCTTGTGCGTCGCATCGTTTCCGCTCGTTGCAACAAATGTTGATTTAAAGTATTGAATGTCAAAATCGTTAAAAGCAAGATTTCTTACATAACCAAAGCTGGTCGCTGGGTCATATTTTTGAGAAGGGATTGTTAAATTCGCTTGGCGGCCTCCGCTTTCGGTTTTAAGACCAGGTCCACTTTGAATTCTGACGAGGCTGGTTGCATAATCGCGATATCCTTCCTTTGTCGCCTCGACTTTTGCCCAAAAACCATATCCGTCAACAGGAGATTCCTCATCTGGATTCTCGCTTAGGTCGCGAACTTTGACAACGCAAATTCCCGCCTCGTTCGTTGTTGCGGTCAGAGTCTTTGTCTTCGCAGCGTCGGCATAAGATTCAATCTTAACCTCCATGTTCGGCAAAACTTGATTGTTTGAAGGATCGATCGCAAGAATCGCAACATCCTCTCTGCCAATTATCAAAATTCCGAACGAATTGTTGCCCTCTTCATCTGCATAAGCAGCAACAAAACCGCTTTTTGTCGCGGTCGTCCCGATGAGGGTTAGGGCTCCAACGGCTGATCCGAAAAGAAATTGCCTGCGTGTTACCTGCGGTAAATTAGTTTTTTTCGCTCCCATGATTTGCCCTTCTTTTTCTCGTCGTCGATTTAAGTCTGGCACTAAAGACTTTCTTATTTTTAAGCCTTTCGTGGCTGCGAAAGACTTCGCCACTCTTAAGTCTGGCACCGGTTGTTAATTATACCACAAAAGGTGTAAGTTTTGGGGAGAATGTTGAGTTAGGGAAATTGGTGCCAGACATACTTTTTTGCAAGTGGGAAATCGGTGCCAGACTTTAATTTACCTGGGGTTTTCTTCATTTTCCAAACTTTAAAGTTTGAATAAGCGAGCTCATAAACACAACTCGCATTTACAACAACGGCGCGAAGCGATACTTTTGCTCAGGTTCGGCATTCTTTGGAAATTGGTGCCAGACTTACTTTTTTGCAAGTGGGAAATTGGTGCCAGACTTTGATTTACCA
>CAVAIA010000080.1:0-9038 GCA_963588595.1 bacterium
CTCAAGGCGCGTGTGAAGGTTAACGAAACCTGGCATGATTGCCGACATTTTTAAATCTTTAACATCCTCATCAGGGTATTTGCTCAAAAGCTCTCGAGTCTTGCCAACCTCAACGATTTTGTTCCCGGAGATTAAAACGCCAGCATTCTCCATCGGTTTATCGCTAACAGGAAACACATATTTTCCACAAATAATCATAAATACAATTCTATCACGCTAGTTTATAGGAAAAGACTCCATTAGTGGTTTTTATAATAGTTAATTAAACATCCATCTTTCAATATTTGCTTTTCAGTTTCAGTTAACTCACCTAATGAAAGAGAGATTTTCTCCACATTGAACGTTTCATTTGAGATAACAAAAGCACTAAAAGTTGAATTTGAGTCCAGAGACGATATTACATTTGGAACTAAAACCCAATTCCCAATTTTAAGCTTTTCGCCATCGTCAACCAAAAAGGGCAACATTCCCCAATTTATGCAATTAGATCGATATCTCTTAGTTGCATACTCTTTCGCAAAGTTTGCTCCCCCTCCTAAAACTCTTTGGCACGATGCAGCTTGCTCTCTCGCACTTCCATCTCCAGGTTTGTTTGCATAAATCGCGCTTTTTACTAATGTGTCACTCGCGTCGATTACAACACCAGCCCCTTTAAGAGCATCAATCACGCTTGCCGCATCTTCACTTTCAACAGCTTTAGCTCTTTTAACATAATCAGGATCGCGCCTAGATAAAGTAAACTCTGCTAAGCGAAGCGGGTTTGATCTAAATGAAGAAGTCTCTCCTGATGGAATCAACTCATCAGTTGTGGTTACTGGATCATCTATATGCGAACAAATTTTTAGTAACAAGTTGTTTTTTAGCGCAGGTTGAGTTGGCCAATCTTTGATATTAGGACCAAAATGCAACGGATGCGTTGGCTTAGCCTTTCCAAAACCGTTATAGACACGCTTGTCGTAGAGTGATTTGTCAAATTTGCATTCGCAATCCGGTTCAACCTCGCAACAAACGTCAGTGGCTGCAGTTAAAACTCCTTGATTAGCAGCAGTTGCAGCGATCGAACGCGCGTCCATAAGCGCTACAGCAGAAATTTGTCCTTCTCCCGGTTTAGAGCCTTCACGATTTGCGAAATTGCGAGTTGTGTGACGAATAGAAAGCTCTCCATTAGCAGGGGTGTCTCCCGCGCCAAAACATGGGCCGCAAAATGCTTCCCTAAAGATTGCTCCCGTTGAAACAAGTTTGCTCACACATCCATTTTCAGCAAGTGCTTTATAAACAGGCATCGAATCAGGATAAAAAGACAACCTAAATTCACCATTTCCAACGTTTTTGTCAGCTAAAATTGACGATGCTGCCATTATATTTCCATAAGTTCCGCCACTACATCCAGCTACAACCCCTTGATCAACTTGCACATTTCCATTCTTGTCAACTTTAGAAACCAAGTCCATCTTAACGTTGCTTGAAAGTTGTTCGTTGGCTTTATCTTGAGCTTGTCTTAAAACCACAACTGGATTTTGTTTTAGCTCATTAATTGGAAGAGCATAACTTGGGTGCATTGGAAGCGCTATCATAGATTCGACTTCGCCTAGATCAAGTTCTATTGCTCGAGCGTAAGTTGCACCACTGTCAACTTCAAGTTTTTTATAATCGTTTGGTCGGCCATGATCAAGAAAATACTTTTCAGTTTTTTCATCTGTCTCCCAAATAGAAGACAAACATGTTGTTTCGGTTGTCATGACATCAATTGCATTTCTATAATCTTGAGAAAGAGAAGAAATCCCGCTTCCTGCAAATTCCATTATACAATTTTTCACAAAACCATTCGAGTAGGTTGCGGCAATTAAACTAAGTGCAACATCGTGCGGACCGACTCCAGGCTTTGGGGATCCTGTTAAATGGATCAAAACAACATCAGGATTCTTTATGTCATATGTTCTTCCCAACAATTGTTTTGCAAGTTCTCCTCCTCCCTCGCCAATTGCAAGAGTTCCGAGCGCTCCATAGCGAGTGTGAGAGTCCGACCCCAAAATCATCTTTCCACATCCAGCCATCATCTCACGATTAAAAGAGTGGATAACTGCCATGTTTGGGGGAACATAGATCCCTCCATATTTATGAGCGGCGCTAAGCGCAAAACGATGATCGTCTTCATTGATCGTTCCTCCAACTGCGCAAAGTGTGTTGTGGCAATTCGTCAAAACATAAGGAACTGGAAACTCATTTAGCCCGCTCGCACGCGCAGTTTGAATTATTCCAACGTAAGTTATGTCATGAGAAGTTAGTGAATCGAACTTCAAATGCAAAAGATCAACATCTTGATGATTATCATGTGCATTTAAAATCTTGCTTGCTAAAGTTTTATTTTTACCCTGCTCAAACTCTTCATTCGTGCAATCTTTAACAATTCCATTCTTGTAAATTATTGGATTTGAAATTAATTTCATAATTTTTAATTAAAGCCTCTCGATAATCGCATTTGTAAATTCTTTTGTCGTAGCACTCCCGCCGATGTCTCCTGTCGTCTTCTTTCCTTCGCGAATAACTTCAAAAATTGCATTCTCAAGTTTCTTCGCATTTTCAGCTTGAGAATTATCTTTAAGCATCATCGCAAATGACAAGAGCAAAGACGTTGGATTTGAAATCCCCTTCCCTGCAATGTCAGGAGCGCTCCCATGAACTGCCTCATAAATAACAACATCGTCTCCAATATTCGCACTTGGGGCAAAGCCAAGACCGCCAACAAGCCCAGCGCAAAGATCAGAAATGATGTCTCCATAAAGATTTGGAGCAACTAACACATCAAATTGAGTTGGATCTGTTACAAGCTTCATGCAAAGTGCATCAACAATAACAGAATCTGCCTCAATCTCTGGATAATCTTTAGAAACCTTATTAAAGCTCTCCAAGAAAAGGCCATCCGTTAACTTCATAATGTTTGCCTTATGAACGCAACTAACCTTTCCTCTTCCATGTTTTTTTGCATATTCAAAAGCGAATCTAGCAATTTTTTCGCTAGCCTGCCTGGTTATCAATTTAATTCCATGAGACGTGTCCTTATCATAAGAATACTCAATTCCCTTATATAAATCTTCTGTGTTTTCACGCACTATAACGATATCAACGTCGTCAAATCTAGTCTTTACTCCGTCTAACGAATGAACAGGTCGCAGATTCGCAAATGTTTTAAAATGTTGCCTAAGTTGAACATTTATAGAGCGAAAACCTCCGCCAATCGGAGTTGCTGTTGGTCCTTTAAGCGCTATTTTTACATTTTCAATCTCGTCTAAAAGACCGTCTTGGATAAGAGAACCAGTCTTCTCATAATATTCTGCACCCGCTTCGAATATAAGCCACTCAACACCACAATTTAGAGCACACGAAACTTCACGAACACTTTGAGATATTTCAACACCTATTCCATCCCCCGGGATTAAAACAGCTTTCATTGGATAACTCCTAACTAATTTGAATATTCACTCTTTTATTATCCTATTTTTGCTCGCATTTTTGCATCTAATTCAATACAATTAAGTGAGAAAGCAAAATTGACTAATCCGAGATTTAAACGAGGTTTAATTATGATATACCCCGACATTAAAAGCATAAATCATGAAAAGCTCAACCAAATAAGGACTGAATATAGCGCCAATAACCACATAGACTCCTCCCTTGCTTCGAGCTTGGACGTAAAACGAGGTCTTAGAAATGCTGATGGAACGGGCGTATTAGCAGGTCTAACTAACATTTGCGATGTGGTTGGGTATTCGAGGGATAAAAATGGCAATCCAATTCCGCAAGAAGGAAAATTGATTTATAGAGGAATCAATTTGCAAGATATAGTTTTTGAGGCGGTAAAAAACGATCGTTTTTTATATGAGGAAGTTGTTTGGTTGCTTTTAATAGGAACTCTTCCAACAAAAGCGCAATTAGAGAATTTTAAGGAATTGATGGAGTCTCACAGAGAATTGCCAGAAGGGTTTGCTGTTACTCAAATTATGAGTGCGCCATCTCCTAACATAATGAACAAAATCGCGAGAAGTGTTCTTGCTATGTATTCTTATGATGAGAATGCTGAAGACCCTTCGCTTGAAAACATATTCAAACAATCGCTAAATCTAATTGCTGAGATGCCAACTTTGATGGTTTATGCCTACCAAACGTTCCTTCATGTGTATGCTCATGAATCGCAATATTTTCACTACCCTAAAGCTGGACTGTCCACTGCAGAACACATCCTTGCAACATATAGGCCAAACCAAGAGTTCACCCACGAAGAAGCAAAGCTTCTCGACCTTTGCCTAGTTGTGCATGCTGACCATGGTGGTGGAAACAATTCTGCATTCGCAACTCGCGTTATCTCGTCGACCGGAAGCGACACCTATTCTGCGATAGCAGCAGCAATTTTGTCACTTAAGGGTGCAAAGCATGGCGGCGCAAACCTAAAAGTTGTAAAGCAGCTCGATGACCTTCTAAAAAATGTTAAAGATGTTAGCAACGACGAGGAAGTCAAAAAATATATCAAAGAAGTTATGCTTAAAGAAAAAGGAGATGGCACAGGTCTTGTCTATGGAATGGGACACGCAATCTACACAAAGAGCGACCCTCGAGCGCAAATTTTAAAAGAAAGCTCCAAAAAACTTGCAAAAGAGAAAGGGTTTGAGAGAGAATACGTTGCCCTCACTCAAATCGAAAAATTAACTCCTGAAGTCTTTTTGCAAGTTAAAGGAAAGAATAAAGATCTTTGTGCAAATGTCGATCTATATTCTGGACTCGTTTATAGAATCCTTGGAATCGCCGAAGAGCTATACACTCCAATTTTTGCTATAAGCAGAGTTGCTGGATGGTGTGCCCACAGAATAGAAGAAATCGAATTCGGCGGAAGAATTATTCGCCCAGCTTATAAATATGTTGGAAAAACGAAAGAGTACGTCGATCTTGATAAAAGATAATTACTTTTTTAAATTCTTATACTGTTAAAACAAAATAGCGGGGGCTTTATGACCCCCGCAATAACACTCAAGCAAAATATAGTTTTTTTGAACTTAGCTTTCGATCTTCACGTCAGTAAGTTCGGTTCCTGAATGCTCACGCGAGAAAATAATTGCAATAAGCGCAATCACTGCAATCGCGATGAAGTAGAATCCAGGAGCAAGTTGATTTCCAGTCGTGTTAACGAGCCACAAGCATATCATCGAACAAGAACCGCCAAAGAGCGCATTTGCAAGGTTGAACGTGAATGCAAACCCTGTGAAACGCACCTCTGTTGGATATTGCTCGGAAAGATAACTTGCCAAAGTCCCGTCATTGATGCAAAGAAGGACTGCCATAACAAGCTCTGCAGCTAAAATAATTGCAAAGTTCATCGTTCCCATTAAAATGTAGCAAGGAACAGTCAAAACGATAAATCCACAAGCTGCAATCAATAACATTCTCTTGCGTCCGAAGTGATCCGAAATCCAACCGGAAGCAAAGATAAATGCAATATAGGCAACTAGAACAATCGTTGTGATCGTATTGGCTTGCGTCGCATCATAGACAAGAACTGTCTCAAGATAGGATGGCATAAATGTTAGAACTGCATAAAAACCAATTGCGTTTAACATCGCTGATCCAAAGCAAATTAGAGTTGTCTTAGGATATTTGAAAATGACATCTCTAACAGGAGTTTTAGTTGCAACCTCTTGTCCACCTTTTTCTGCTTCTTCTTGCATTTGCGCATAAACAGGAGAATCTGCCAAATGTGTTCTGATGTAATTTGTTATCCAACCTAGAGGAAGAGCGATCCAAAATGGAATTCTCCAGCCCCAATCAACAACAAATTGTGCATCGGATCCACCACACATAGCAAACATAGCAGTTGCGAAAAACGATCCACACAAAAGACCAGTTGCAGTTGACGCAGGAACTGCTGAAACATAAAGTCCCCTCTTCTCAACTGGCGCATATTCAGCGATAAACGTTGAAGCACCTGCATACTCGCCTGATGCAGAAAAACTTTGTGTCATTCTGCAAAGCAGCAACAAAAGAGGCGCTCCAAGACCAATCATCGAATAGCCAGGCAAACAACCGATCAAAAATGTTGCAGTTGTCATAACGAGAATCGAAATTGAAAGCGTCCACTTCCTTCCTTTTTTATCGCCCATGTTGCCCCAGAACAAAGCTCCTATTGGACGAACTAAGAAAGAAAGGGCGAAAACAGCAAAAGCCGACATTGTTGTTACTAGTGGGTCACCCTCTGGAAAGAACACTAATCCAATAGTAACAGCAAAATAAGAATAGCTTGCATAGTCAAACCACTCAATGAAGTTACCTAGAAATGAAGAGAAAACAACTTTTTTTAGCATAGCATGTTTTTCTGCTTCAGATATCTGAATCTTGTCAGCCATAACCATGACCTCCATTTTTTAATAGAAATTCCTTAAACCTATTTTATAGTAGCAAAAGAGCCAAACAAATGACTTAAATACACTTGTTTGGCTCAATCACTAGCATTTCTTTATTCTGCTCGAGTTTCTACACTCTAAATTAGTCCCACATCTCAGGACGAACAAGAGTTGGATCCTTAACTCTCTTCGGGAAGTAATCCTCACAGCCACCCTCACGATAAACGTCAGCAGTTGAGCAATGAAGTCCTCCGCCGAATGGATAAGCGCCACGAAGGTCGCAAGGAATGACGTTCATTCCGAGTTTATCCATTTGCTCTTGTTGATAAACCTCAGACGCCTCAACGATAACAGTCTTTGGATCCAAAACGAGGCAGTTCATTGACAGCCAAACGCTTGAATAGCAAAGCTCAGGTGGCTCATCATGAGCAGGTTGAGCAGCCTCAACAATTTGCCAATCATTTGCTTCAAAGATTGCACGTTGCTCCTCAGGGAGTGGACGAACAGGGTTGTTGATGATAAGACCTGGACGAAGTGGAACAAATGTTGCATCAATGTGAATTGGATAAGGATCCCCTGGGAAGTTAACAGCATGAATTCTCAAGTCAGGATAATATCTTTGCATCCAATCCATAGCTGCACGGTTTGTTGTCAAACCATGTTGAACGAAGATGTCTTTGCCCATTCTCATCCAGTCAGCAGCGTCCCACATAGGCTCAACTTCTGTTGTAACAAAGTCTTTGTTAGCAGTGCGTTGAAGTCTTTCCTCTAGCGAGATTGACTCATCATAATAATTGTGCTTATATGATTTATCTGTTAGACGAGGACGAGGTGCTTGAGTCCACTTAAACTCTGGGTCCTCCTCGAAGTATTGCTCCATGAGTGGCCAATATGCTAGATACTCAAAGTAGCGGCATCTAAAGGAGTTAGCGGAAGCCATAATCTCGTTGCCAACTGTCAAAAGGATGTCGCGTGGAGGCATACAACCCATCATTGAATCGTTTGTGAAGTCTGGAGTGCCAATCTTTTGGTTCCATTGAAGTGGTGTTGGACGGTCAACGATAACACCATGATCCTCCAAAATTTTCACCAAGTTCTCAAGGCAAGCATTGCCCTCTTCAACGGTGCGGAGTGGACGAAGTCCCCACATTCCTCTCATGTCTGAGTCAACAGGCACCTTCTCTGATGTTGCTGGCTCCTCTGGTGGGATCATGCCATTGTCGCATCTACCAACAATAACCCTCTTCAGCGGATCCCAATCGTTCCATGAATTAACGATCTTTGCCATTTTTTCCTCCTCTCAGGAAAATAAAACTAATAATATATAGTTCACAGTCAGCCTAACTTTTAAGCCAACTATAAGCTATGCAGTAATAATTGTGCCAGTCTCTCCTTTTAGACCAGCAGCAGCGCACTCAAGTGATGTTATGAGCGCTTTTCCTCCGTTGTACTTTTCTAGATAGTTGATACAAGCTTCAACTTTAGGAAGCATGCTGCCTGGGGCAAATTGACCTTGCTTTATATATTCTTTTGCCTCATCTATCGTCATACTAGAAATTTCTTCTTGATCAGGCTTGCCAAAATTAATGCAAACCTTCTCAACTGCCGTCAAAATAATGAGCATGTCCGCTTTAAACTCCGCAGCCATGCAAGCGCTTGAGCGATCTTTGTCGATTACAGCAGGGACTCCAACGTAATTGCCATCCTCTTCATAAACAGGAACTCCGCCGCCTCCAGTTGAAACGACTATATAACCATCGTCAACCAAATCTTTTACCGCATCAATCTCAACAATTCTTTTTGGCTCAGGGCTTGCAACAACTTGTCTATAACCTCTTCCAGCATCTTCTTTAAATGTCAATCCTGTTTGCGCTGCCTTTGCCTTCGCATCTTCTTCGCTCATAAAAGCGCCGACAGGCTTAGTTGGGTTTTTAAATGCTGGATCGTTTTTATCAACAAGAGTTTGAGTAACAACGCAAGCGGTAGATCTCATTATGTTTCTTTTTCTCAATTCATTTAAAATTGCTTGAGATAAATGATAACCGATATAACCTTGACTCATAGCCCCACATTCGGGGAAAGGAATTTCAGGAGTTTTGCCATCATTTGCACTTGCATATGCAAAAGCATTGTTAATCATTCCAACTTGAGGACCGTTGCCATGAGACACAACAACATTAATCCCTTCAGCAACCATATCAACAATGTTGGAAGCTGTGTCTTGAACGAGCTCTAATTGCTCAGCAGGAGAATTGCCTAAAGCGTTGCCTCCAAGAGCAATAACAACTGTCTTTCCTGTTGGTTTTTCGTATGCCATTTTTAAAATCTCCTTAATAAACTACTTTAAAGTGGCATACATCACAGCTTTAATGGTGTGCATGCGATTCTCAGCCTCTTCGAAAACGCGAGATTGAGGACCTTCGAAAACTTCATCAGTCACTTCCATCTCCGTTACGCCAAACTTCTTTGCGATGTCAGCGCCGATTGTTGTGTTAGTGTCGTGGAAAGAAGGCAAGCAATGAAGGAAAATAGCGCTTGGATCAGCTTTTGCCATAACCTCACTTGTTACGCGATAAGGCACCAAGTCCTTAATCCTTTTCTCCCAAACTTCGTCAGGCTCGCCCATAGAAACCCAAACGTCTGTGTAGATTG
>CAVAIA010000081.1:0-2857 GCA_963588595.1 bacterium
AGATCGCTGTTCTTGAGGTTTGCTCAAACTCCTCGACCAAAACCTCAATCTTCGCCGACTTCTCAGGGAAGTGAGTCTCGAAATCGTCGGTCGAAATTCCTGCAACGTAGTTCACAGCTCCAGTGATTGTTGAGAAGACTTGCGTTCCATCCACGGCATCAACAACTTTAACTTCTGCCGCACCCCAAACAACTCCGTTTCCGCTGTCAGCAGCCCTTCCAACTAAATTTGAATCCTTGTCATTTATAAACCTCGATAAATTCGCAGCGTTCGTGCTCGCCGAACTCGTCGTCGCTTCCGTTTGGGCAAAAGTTGCTGCGCTTTCAGAGTTGTTTGTTGAATAAACGCCGACCTTCGCATCGCCATTTAGACCAGCTGTAGCAACCTTAATTTGCGACGCAACATTAGAGGCCGTTCTTTCTGCGACGTTCATTTGATTTTCGTATACATCTTTGTTGTCGTAAATCGTTGGAGACCCACTTAAAGTCAACGTTGAACTCTCATCGGTTAAATATATTGCACCCGCAGCAGTTGCAGATATCGTGTTTCCTGAAATCTTCGCTTGCCCCGAAACCTCAAGTGAGCTGTTAGAAATCACATAAATTAGATCTTGAGGAGCAGTGTTTCCTGTGATTTCCGTTTTGCCTGTTATTGTTGCTTTTGAATTGGAACCAACCAAACGAATCAGCGACTTATTCGTCGAAGTGCATCCTGTAATCTTTGCTCCATCAAGCTTTAATGAAGTATAGCCATACATATAAATAGCAGAACCATCTGAAGCCTTACAATTCTCTATGCTGGATCCGCTTTGCAACTCCACAGCATTTTCGGATCCGCTAGCGCCAGTAAAAGCATTAATAGCGCCACTTCCAGTAGTTAAAGCGTTTCTCAAACATGCACCGTCCGCCATTATAAAAGTTGAATTTCTTTCGTCCTTTAGCCAGACCAAACATCCGTTCCACGAAGTTGTTGCGTTAGCACCATCGACTATGATATTAGAAAGAGTTATCTTATTGCCTGAATTAACAGTTCCAATATTAATTATTCCTGCGGAAGTCCTAGAAGTGTCCCTTGTTATAATTGCTCGCCCGTTTTCCTTAGTTGTGTCTCCTCTATAAGGGTAACCATCCGTTGCCGAAGAAGAAGCAGTTGTTAAAATAGTTGGTCGCGATGCTCCAGGATCCAAATTAGCATCACCCTCGCTTCCACTAGATCCCTTTTCAACAATCAACTTCTCCACCAACACCTCAATCTTCGCAGATTGGCTCGTGAAGTGCGTTGAAAAGTCCGCAGTCGCGATTCCCGCTATGTAATTCGAAGCTTCAGAGATTGTCGTGAACGTTTGCACTCCATCTACGTCGTCGACAACCTTAACATTCGCTTGCTTCCAAACAATCCCATTACCAGAAGCAGCAGCCGCCCCAACGCAGCTTGAGTCTCTGTCATTGACAAACGCACCCAAATACTTAGCGTTCGTGCTCGTAGATGACGTATCCGCCACCGTTTGGGCAAACGTCGCACTTGTTGCAGAATTATTTGCTGAGTAAACGCCAATTTTTGCAGTTGAACTTAAACCATCTGTTCCAACTTTAATTGCACTACCAACATTTGATGCGGTCTGATCAGCTAAGTTCTTTTGAACTCCACCATCTTTTTCATTTGCATCCCAATTGTCATAAATCTTTACAGATCCAGAAATGGTGTAAGTCGTTGCAACGTCCGTTGCTGTTTCGTTGTAGTAAGATAAAGCACACCCATTGACACCGTCACGTGTTGAAATGTTGTCAGTAATTTCAACATTGCCTTTTATTGTCAATGTGGAGTTCCCATCGGTGGCGTAGCCATTCCTTAATGCTCCACCTTCCTCAGCCTTGTTACCAGTTATCTTTGCGTTACCTAATAAAACTAAGTTGCAAGCCTGATAACGAATGGCTCCTCCGTTGCCACTTGCTGTGCAACCACTTATTACTCCTTCGATTTCGCAATCTCCCACATGTAATAGATTTGCACCGCCGCCGTAGCTTCCCATGCAATTTTCTATTTTAGAGCCTTCCTTCATATAAAATTTGCACTCATTAGCTTGAGTTCCATAAGGATAAACCCCTCCACCATAGTTGGTAGTTTTAAAATTCCTTATTATTGCACCACTATTTAGTGTTAAGGTGCTTCCCTCGTTCATGGATATTCCTCTACAATCCCCGGAAGAGAGGGTTTCTTTGTCTTTGTTTCCTTCTACGATAATCTTCTCAAGGGTAAGTTTCGCGCCAGCTTGAGTGCAATTTATAAAGCTTGCGAAGCCGTTTGAACTTCTCTGCAATACAGCCGTTGCATAATCTCCGGAAGTGTCACCGTCTTTGCCACGATAAGGATAACCGTCAGTCGCGCTGGTTGAGGCTGTCGTTATCATGATTGGCTTTGAAGACCCAAACGGAATTGTGATCGATGAAGTTTGGGCGAGCTCCGCGACCAAAATCTCAATTTTCGAAGTCCCGCTATTTGACGCAAAAGCAGTTGAGAAATCGGAAACAGTTCCAAGGTAGGTAACAGCATCGGCGATAGTTGAAAAAGTTTGCACACCCGTCAAATCGTTAACAACTTTAACGTTTGCTGTGTCAACACTCAAAGACCCTGCCCCAAGCGTCGCTCCTGCAGAAGCAATCCCTTCTTTATTTATTTCAGAGTCCTGTTCACTTGAATTTTCACCTAGAGTTCCCTCATCGAGGCTATCTTTTGAATTTTCAGAAGAACCTTCGAGTACGTCGATCTTTTGTTGCAACTCCGCATCGATTTCCGCTGCTGTTTTGCCCGTTCCAGCTCCTGAGTAAGGAGTGCCTGAATCAGCGTCAGATCCGCTTTG